>JAYWFD010000033.1:0-17421 GCA_043778965.1 Candidatus Altimarinota bacterium | reverse complement strand
CACTATCTTCAGTGATCTTCTCACTTGCATTATTGATAACGAGACTCGTCGAATAGTTATAGAATCGTTTCTTATCTCGTATCGAATGAGCGATGAGTTTCCTTTTTTGTATTATGATACCATAAAATTCGAACTCACATTGAATGATTGTATTCATGAGTTCATATTTTGTCTTCTTCGGAAGATGAGAATAGTGAAATTCATTTTCCGACTTCATCTTTAGTAGTCTTCGGAGTGCTATCATCTTTTCACGGAAATCATAGATAGCTTCATCATTATGGAATATCACAAGAGCAACACAAAAGAACTCACTTGATGCTTCTTTGAAGCCAATATCACCACTTTCATCGATAAATATTTTCATAGTTTTTATGATTAGACTAATTTAATGGCATTCTATTTATTTCCTATTCTTTCTCCAACTTTTTTATCCCATATTTCTATCACTGGGAATGAGGGATTCGATCGCTCCTCTGGCCGCGATCCGCCTCTCCTCATCGAATGGGAATACCATTCAAGGTATTCCCAGAGCTCAATTCGGATTCTCATCCCTCAAAATCCAAAACCTATAAAAATAAAAACTCACCCTAAGAATTCAAGGTGAGTTTTGATTGTTATATGGTTGGATGCCTGAGTCCTCCACCAAACCTTGGTGACACCCAGAGTGGGTTACTAGAAATATGGATTCTAGCATCTAGGTCATCTCGGAACTGGACTCAAAATGAGACAAATGGGACACCTAGTGGGCGTATCATATTCAAAATATTTATTTGTCAAATCGATGTTTTTGCAAGAACCTTCTTGAAATCACAAGTATGCCCTAACTTAGGGATTTCCGCATCTGAGGAGTTATCTCGAGTCCGAAGATTTGGGATTGGAGTTTTTTAAGAAGACTCTTCTTATATTTTTCACTTCTTCAGGAAGAATCATTTCGAAGTACAGCATGAAGCCAAAAGTAGAGATCTTCCAGGAATTCTCAGATCACGACTTTGCTTGATATAATGTCGTTATATGATTTCCCTTGGGAGTATCCATATTCGGATACCAGATCTTGGATTTGCATATATGCTTCGATTGTCCTGTTTTCACTTGATCATGTCTCGAACCATATCGGAGGGAGATCATCACAGTGCACAAAAAGTTCTCATGGTTTTTTCTCGAGGAGCTTATGCTCATCCAGGAGCATGTCTTCAAAGAGAATACTATTCGCACTATACTCAATCTCATCGAGTATGATAGAAAGGCAGGCATCATGTCGAGTGCAGAATTCACGACCACAGAGTTCATCCTCTCCATCATCATGCCAGTCGAATCAGAGTTTCTTCATTTCTTCTCGTTCTTCTTCCACACTCTTATCCTGAGATAGTACATCACTCACCTGCTCCACTCTTTCACCGAAAGCTTCAGATACTCGGAGTGCTTCGAGATAGTCTTCAAAAGATGCATAGTCACGGGGATTGAGAGTCATATTATAAAGAAGTAAGGGAATAATTTCAGGTCTTTAGGAGTTTATTGTAATGAGTTGGACACTACTTTTTTATTTCTACTTTCTTATTCCGAAGAGTTTTTGCTAAGTCAATGGATCGAAATGAAAGCCGCTCATAATCATAGATATTCAGTAAGTTATTTTCTTTATCGTAATCAATATACTTTGGGAATAGATCTGATATTATCTTTCTGGATTTTTCAAGAGCTTTTTCTTTTTTATATGGATCCTTGAGTGTCTCTTCGGTATACGCATAAATATATCATTCTGCTAGTTTCGGTAATTTTGATGCATAAAGTAGTACTATCCCTACAATCTCTTTGTTTTCATTTATTTTATCAGTTGTATTAAGAATATCCCAATAGTAATTATCCCAGAAAATTCTTGAAACAGGAGCTGAGTGACCATCGAGATTCTCAGGAATAGCTTGCTTAAATAAGAGAATCATTCTTGTTTCTATTTCTTTTAAAATTATTTCTTCATTTCTAAAGAAATCAAATTCGATTGTGAAATCTCTTGTATCTTCTCTATGCCATGTAAATGCCTCAAAGAGCTCAAAAATACCAAAAGCATAAGCATCTATGAGTGATTTATTTGAATCCAAGTAATGATACTCTCATCAGTAAGGAGCTTTTTGATTGAGAAATATTTCAGGAAACTTATTACCATAAAGCTGTAATAGGGCATCTTTTAGTTCTCATAACTCATATTCGAAACTATTTCAGAGAAGACTTTTAAGTTCTATATAATCAAGATTTTTAAAATGTCTTGCAATAATATCTGCTTGAGTTTTGAATGTATGAAAAAGGAGTTGATGCAGTCTATGATTTTCTTTGAGTCTTGTTTTATTTCTGAATTCTTCATGAATCCTCGCTGTAAAAATGAGGTAATTTTTTACGAAAATAATATTCTTATCATATTGATGAGTTTTTCATTCTCATATTATGTTTAGTTTCTTCAAAAATCATAAATCTTCGACTATTTTTCTCAGAATAATTCCATTATGATTACTCGGATCTATATTCAGATTCCCTCGTAGTTCATGTGTTAAAAAAGAATCGTTGTCAGCAAAAGATCATAATATAATCTTTTCTAAGAATTCTTGTTCATCATAGGTAAATTGATTTCTCTTATCTTTTTTGTAAGTATCTATTATCGTCTGGATAGTAAATGGGTTTTTAATGATTTGATCAATAATACGATGATTTTGTAATATTATCAGAAATTGACTCGCATATGACCATTCTTCATTTTCTACCTCATTTGTGTATTCTTTTATGAAATCCTCAAAGAAATATTGAAGCTCATTTGCCAGTAAATCGATTTGCCTATTACTTGCTATGTATCGAAGATAAATTTTATTCATCGCTTCATTCTCTTTATCAAAGATCGTAACCTTTTTTACAAGCAAGAAGCCCAAAGGTATAAATGAGAGTAAGATGTATAAGGCCGTGAATATTTCCCAGAAAATAGGATATCATATAAGAGGTAACGCCTCTCAAGGAATAAAAGGTAAGATTGTCGCAATTATGATGGTAGTAACTGGTATTATGAAGAAGACATACATCCAAGATCTTTCCCTAATTTCAAATCGAATTTTATGAATTCACTGAAATAATTGATATCAGGCAAGGAAAACTCACACTACTCACAAAAACACTCCGATATTAAAAACCGAGAGTTCATTATTTATATAATTACTACATTGTCCAAGAATTTCTAGTCACAAACAGTTCATCCTTTTTGAGATTAGGGTAACTTTCTTATTCTATCAAAATCTCTATTTAATCCAATATTTTTCTCTAGATTCATTCCCTTTCCCAGCGGACTGCATAAATATTGTCTCGTCCACGAAATAGGGACATGTAGAGATCGAGATGGTGCTGAGTAAATGAAATCAAGGGAAAAAGTTTGATTTTTATGATAATTACGATACAATGTTCTTGAGGTTTGAGGGTTCGTCCCAATTTCTCGAACAATATATTGATTCGGTGCAAGCCTCACTAAAGTAGTCGTCACAATACTGACGGCTTTTTTAGTTCTTGTTTTCTCCAAACATCGAAAGATCTTCTTCGAAGAAAATATGATTCCCTGTATATCCTGTACTCTTCCATGCAGGAATTACTGAGACGTATTCGTAGTGATTCCATCATTCTACTTTTCGGACGACGATTTTTACTCGATTCTTGTTATTATTCACGATTGCTACGAAACCATAATAGCGAACGATCTTATTTTCCTGCCTTCTCGATCAATTCACTTTTATAGGAACAATTTGTGCATCTTCTCGAAATTCTTGGTAGAGTTTCGAATTGCTGAGTATATGGACTATATGAGCGAAGCAGAGATATCTGACAAAAGCCTCTCGGAGAGAGTGTTTATGATTCTTGTTCTTCCATTCTATATGATTAAATCATTCTGGCGTGAGCCTAATTTTTCAAAGAGCTGGCGATACGATTCTTTTATTTTGCTGAAATATTTCAATTGCAACTTGTTTTACTCGATTAAAATGTTCCATGGAAATATCTATCATATAGGTATATTTACTTACCTAGAATTGTATCTTTTTTTGGAATTTTGCAAAACCGATTTATGAGGTTTTATAGGATCTAATTCCTTTCCCGAGAACTCTTAGTATTGAATAAAAAATCAAAAAAGAAAGAGACTTTCCGATTCGGAAAGTCTCTTGTATTTTAAAAGGAAAACTGATGTTATGTGAAACGCGGACAATATTGCCTGTGAGCTTGTTTTTTTATGACTGGACACCCTAGTCCTTCATCAAACCTTGGCGATATCCAGAGTGGGTTACTAGAAATGTAGATTCTAGCATCTAGGTCATCTCGGAACTGGTCTCAAAATGAGACAAATGGGACACCTAGCTGGGGTATCATATTCAAAATATTTATTTGTCAATATAATAGTTCATTTCAAGACTATTTTTTATTTATGGTACTGAATTACTCTACATAAATTTGTAGTATTTTTTTATTGACATTAATGATGGAAAACTACTCCTTTATTTGTGATTCTCTATTTCTATGGTTGTATGAGCAAGCTCATGCACAACAATAAGTCTATGCTGGTAATCATGTGTCGTATAGAGACTCTTGGCATCGATACAAAGCATACATGCAAACTTCCCTTCTCCCACCTTCCAGATATGAAGATCCTTAATCTCACTCTTTCCATCTCATTCTATTTCCTCTCTAATTTCTTTTATGAGCGCATCATCCGTTGTCCTATCTATAAGTATTGCTGAAGTGTCTCTCAAGAGAAAATACGTCCAACGGAAAATAAGAAGAGCTCAGAGTATTCCCATAAAGGGATCAAGCCAGTTCCAACCGAAGTATTTCGCTCAGATAAGTGCGAGAATAGCAAAGACAGAAGTCAGAGCATCAGCAATCACATGGATATACGCTGACTGAAGATTTAAATCCTTTTGAGTTGAATGGCTAGTATGATCATGTTTCTCATGACCGTGACTATGGTCATGTCAGTGACTATGTGCATGGTTTCCATCGTGTCCGAGTATGAGAGCACAAATAGCATTGATAAGAAGTCAGAGTATAGCGATGACGAGAGCTATATCATAGTCTATGGCAAGGGGTGAAATGAGTCTCTCTACGGAAAACCCAGCTACAAAGAGTCCCATAATGCCCAGAAGTATAGCACTTGTATATGCTCCAAGTATCTCTATCTTCCAAGTGCCAAGCGCAAACTTCGTATCACTTACGTGCTTTCTGGCAAATACATACGCAAGAAGAGAGATTCCGAGAGCAAGAGCATGTGTTCCCATATGCCATCCATCAGCAAAGAGAGCCATGGAATTCGCGACCCAACCGACAACAATCTCCACAATCATCGTGAGAGCGGTAATGATAAGGACGATGAGTGTGCTTCTTTCGGCATTTGCTTTAATCGGATTAAAGTTATGGGAATGTTCAGCATGAGTATGCTCCATAAATTGATTTTTAGTGAAAGAATTATTTTAGTGTATCAAAAAAACAATAGAAAGCAACTTATAAAAGAAGATTCTAGCTATATCTTAGAACAAAATTATATGTTCAAACTCCACAGACTCCATCATATTTTTTCTTATTTTTTGCAAAGTGATACTGTTTATATTTTAACTAAAAAGAGCGATTATATGGCTAAAATAATCTTTTTGTATTATTCCCCAATATGAGTAGTATGTTCTGTCCATATTGCACAGGTTTTTACTTTCTCACCTAATTTCTATGGAAAAATGCACTTGTCAGAGTTCGTCCACATCGTGTTGTTGTAATAATAGTTCTGGGTGATGATGCTGTGGGAATTAGTACTGAGTCCCAAGAATTTGCAAGAAGTATTGTTGTATTTTATTAAGCTTTATATTTATGAAACTCTCGAAAATAATGCATGTCATAGCAGTCCTTACAGGATTCCTTTGAATCGGTATCTTAGTTGCTGCAGGTATAGCTGGTCAAAATAGTTTAGTATTTGGATTTAGTCGCGAACATCTCCTTTTTTGTTCAATCATTGTTTTCCTCATTGCTATTTATCTACAGATTGCTACTATCCATCATATGATGTTAGAAAAGGAAGGTAAGATTATTTAATTCGGTCATATGCATCACATCAACCACTTTTCAAAGTATCCCACTCGAAAAAAGATAACAATAATCACTTTGTTAATCTGTAAATTTGCTCTTTTCGGTGTAATCTTTGCTGGCCTCACATTTTCTTTGAAAAACTACGTATCTTCTGGAATTTTGATGATTTTTATTCATATAATCCTATTGGGATGTATACTTTTATTTTTTATAATCCATAAACACAAAAATAAGGAGCAGGAAGATAATTGTGAATGTAAATAGACTACGTTTACAAGAATATACGTAATCATCTATACTTATAATAATAAAAAAGAGTTCCTTTAAAGGAGCTCTTTTTTAAGTGAATTTTCGAGAACCTTAGTGATCACTAAGCATCTTCTTAAATGTAGAAATCTCTGCATTCTGTGCAGATATAATATCTTTTGCCATCTTTACGATCTCGGGGCGTTGACTTACGTCGAGGACCTCATTAGCCATATGGACTGCTCACTCATGATGTTTGATCATATCTTCCATAAATGCATCATCGAGGTCATGTGCCGAGAGCTTTGAGAGGTCTCGCATCATCGGAGCCCATTCGGTTTTGAGAGTACTATTTGGATACCAACTCTTGAACCATCTATTGAGGGTGATGATCTCTTTTGATTGTCCATCGACGATTGCTTGTGCTATTGTTTTAAGCTTTGCATTCTCGCTTTTTGCGAGAATAATCTTCGCTGTATCGACAGCTTCCTGATGATGGGGAATCATATTGACGATGAATTCTTCCTCAGAAGAAGCTCCCATATGATGCTCTTCTTCTGTGGATGTAGGAGATGTTGTGTGATTCATTGAAGTTGATGGATTAGTGGAAGTATCTACTTGTACTGGAACTTGAGTTTTAGTGGGAGATGTTCAAGTTGAAGGGGTCGTTATATTGGTACAACTCGCAAGAGCAAGTGATAAGAGGACAGTAAGTCCGAGAATAATAGAGGTTTTCATAGAAATAATAGAATGATAAAATAAAAGAATTTTTAAGTAGTTTTTATGGATCCATATAAGAAAAAGTAAAAAAATAATTATTCGACGATATATGTATTTTTGTTTTCTTTAGGGGAAAATCCTTCACGATAGTATCTATAGAAAATACCAGGACGAAGGAGGAGTTCTATAAGTGTCGAGATAAAGAGTCCCCAGAATATCACGGTGGCAATCGGTGAGAGCATTTCTTTGCCTGCATCTCATGCTCCGAGTACAAGTGGAAGAAGTCCGAGGATAGCAGAGAGTGCCGTCATCGAAACAGGCACTATTCGTTCGAGGGATCACTTAACAATAGTATTTTTATCGAATGGGAGTCACTCTTCGAGACAGAGGTGCTTGTAGTGGTCGATCAGCATGATACCATTTCGCGAGACTATACCCATCAGAGCGATGAATCCGACAAGGTGAGCGGTAGACATGACACCTCCAGTGAGCCATACTCCGATCATCCCTCCGAACCATCCTGTGATAATCCCGAGAAATATCTGGAGTACCAGTACCACGCTCCCGAAGTGCCAATAAAGCACTCCAAAGAGAGTAATCAGTACACCAATAGATATGATCGTGAGAAGTCTGGATGACTCTTTCTGAGCTGCATAGAGTCCTTCGTAGGATACTCGATACTCCTTAGGAATATTGAGGGTAGCAACCTTGGACTTGATGTCATCGACGACGGATACGATAGAACGATTCTCTGTATATCCAGAGATCACGATACGACGCTCAGAGTTCTCATGATTGATGATATTACGAGCTTTCGAGAGAGAAACATTGGCGACACTTCCGACAAATATACTCCTCTCAGCAGAGAGTGAGAGAGGGATACTTCTGATCGCTTCTACTCCATTGGTCCAGTTTCCAGGGAACTTGAGTATCACAGGATAGGAGTTCTGTCCGTCGATGACTCGTGCGACTTCTTTTCCTCAGATTCCGACATCGAGGATAGACTTCACTTCAGTATAGCTGATGTTCTGAGAGATGAGAGTCGAAGTATTTGGGCTGATGTCGATACTCGGGACTTTTGTCTGCGGTTCGAGACTCACATTGAGTGTTCACTCGACGGTATTGGTCACTTCGAGTATCTCTTTTCCGATGCGTTCAAGCTCATCGAGATCAGGACCAAAAATCTTGATCACCAGTGGAGCACGAATTCCCGAGATGATCTCTTCGACTCGGTGAGTGATCGGCTGACCAATACCGATGACTGCGACTTTCTTGTACTCAGCGATGATAGTATTGACTTCTTTGTATATTCGGTCTTTATCTTCGGTGGTAACCTCTGGGGCGAGAGCCACTTCTATCTCGGCGTTATTGGACCCTTGAGCATGAGCATCGGCATCGGCTCGTCCGAGTATCGCTCAGGATCGTCTGATGCCCTCGATTTTTATGAGGCGTTCGCTGAATGCTTTGACTATACCGATCGTATAATCAAGAGAGCTTCAGGGTTTTGTCGTGATCGAGATCGTATAACTCGATTCATTGAACGCTGGGAGTCACTCCTGACCTGCCATCATATATCCAAATATCGTAAATGGAATCGAGACAAGGGCGATGAGTAGAGCAAGTTTGGGATTTCTGAGACTCCAGAGGATTGGTTTTTTTGCAAGAGTTTTGAGTTTATGTGTGAACCATGTATCCTCTTCGATATGTCCGTGGCGACTCTCGATCCATGACGGCAGGAGATAGCTACAAATCACAGGGACGAGAGTCACAGCGGTCAGAAGAGACATGATCATCGAGATCATATATGCTATACCGATCGGTGCGAGGATCTTCCCGTCGATCCCTGGGAGCATGAGAAATGGAATGAATACGATGAGTTGGAGAACCGTCGCATAGACGACACTGCCTCTGACTTCTTTCGAGGCTTCATAGATCACCTTGAGTGGATGGATATGTTGTTCTTTTGGGAGGAGAGCATTGAGACGAAGTCGTCTGAAAATATTCTCCATATCGACGATTGCATCATCCACCAGTTCTCCGATAGCGATCGTGAGTCACCCGAGTACCATGATATTGATACCGATTCCGAGGATATAAAACACTATTCCCGTCAGAATGAGTGTGACAGGCAATGACACCATCGTGATAAATGCAGTACGAGCATTCATCAGGAAAAGTACGACGATGATAGCGACGATGATAGCCGCATCTCGGAGAGCATTTTCGACATTGGTGAGTCACTTCTCGATGAACCAAGTTTGACGAAATATATCATCATGGAGGGTGATTCATTTCGGAAGATCCTTCTGTATCTCAGCGAGCTTTTCGACTATTTTTGCGGAGAGATCGACGGTATTCACACTTGGAACCTTCGATATACGGATGATCACTCATGGAGTCCCATCGATAAGAGCATCTCCTCGTCTCTGACTATTGAGCCCGACATCGACTGTTGCTACATCTCTGAGAACCCCTCCATCAGGGAGTGAAGTCGATCCGATTTTTTCTATAGTATTACTGACTGGTTTGAGATTGATCGGGAACTCAGAAGTAGCCGTGAGTGCGATCCCTGCTCATCCAGGATTGGTGATCTGAGAGAGGGATGATTCGAGACTTGCCATCGTAATATGCCTTGTCGTGAGCTTAGCAGGATCGACAGAGATAGTATACTGTGGATATGAGCCTCCCATGATGAGGAGATTCGAGATACCAGGAATCGTCGAGAGGGACTGACGAAGTGTGGTCTCTGCATAGACTCTGAGATCTGACTGAGACATCTTTGCTCCACTACTTGTGAGACCGATCCACATGACCTCTCCCATCAGAGCTGCTTCTGGAGCGACTGTCACATCGGCTCAGGCAGGGAGTTCGAGAGAAGCAATTTTTTCATAGACCTTTTGTCGGTTGATATTAGTATTACTTCACCAGTCGAATTCGACATTGATCACGGAGAGTCACTGAGCTGAGCTCGATCTCACTGCATCTACACTCGCTATGGTTCTCATAGTTCGTTCGAGTGGGAGAGTCAGGAGCTGCTCTACATCTTCTGATCCGAGTCACTCGATCCCGACAAATACGGTGACGCGGGGACGGTTGAGATCTGGGAGAACATCTATGGGGAGTCTTGTGAGACTATAGAGACCGCCTATTGTCACGATGACATAGATCACGATGACAAGGAGGCGTTTATTAAGAGCCCACTTTATGAGTGCATTGAGCATATATATTATGGATTAGAGGATATGAGTTTTGTCACGTCCATACCGTCTTTCCATTCTGATTTTCATGCGTCAGTGACGATCATATCTCCTGACTTGAGTCATTCGGTGGCAACTGTTTTTTCTCAGATGATTTCTCGACTGATTTTCCATTTTTTGAGAGTCGTACTATTGATTATTTTATACACTAAGAATTCATTATTTTCTGAGATGATAGCTGACTTTGGGATTTCGATAAAGGATATTCCTGAAAGTCCCGTTTTGACTATTCGTACTTGGGTCCCGATCGGATAATGAGAACTCTCAAAAGTCGCTTCCACAGAGATTGTCTGAGTATCTTTGTTCACGGAAGAAGAGAATCGTGCAATAGTTCCGAGAGTTTTCTCGCTATCGAGTCCAGGTAGACTGATCTGGATAGACTGCCCCTTTGAGATACTCGCATAATCAGATACAGGGACCTCGAACCTCACGAATACTGACTTCGCAGAACTTGCTCAGGCAATATCAAAAAGTGGAGTCGTCACATCTATTGTCTGTCCGATGACGATATTTTTGCGTGAGATAATACCATCGAATGGTGCTATCGCATAGCTCGTTCGGACTGTATTCTGGATGGCAGATAGTGCTGACCTCTCTCCACCGAGACGACTCTCAGCTCAGATTTTGGCACTCTCAGCGTCGATTCGGATTTTTTCGAGATCAACCTGAGTGATCGCTTGGTCCCCATTGAGCGAGGCTATATCTTTTTTCTTATTTGCTTCGAGGAGGGATCTCTCTGACTCGAGGAGCTTCATCTCTTGTTCGAGTCCGATGAGATCAGCACTTGCCTGAGAATATGCTCCTGAAGCAGTGGCACTCACTGACCTTGTTCCACTCGTGAGTTCTATGAGTTTGGATTCCAAGATGATGATTCCTGTATCTCCTGAGAGGAGACCAAGGAGCCTAGTCTTATTGGCTATATAGTTCGAGTTGGCACTCGGTGATATAATCGCATAGATAGTGTTGGCATCATTGATCGCACTTTCTAGTTTTGGAAGGATGATCGAGAGATCTGTACCCGTTCACTCTGTACTCAGAGGGTACGAGAGGACAATGTCTTTCATATTTTTATGGAACCTCTCGGGTATATCAGTGATTTTCTGACGATCACTAACCCCGAGACTTCACCAATTCATATTGTACCCCCAGTATGTATCGTATGAGGTCGTATTGAGTCCGAGACTATTATGATCTCCATAGTAGAATACCTCCAGAAGACTGACGATAGCTTCGTTGGTTTTACCGACGAGATACTTTCGAGCGGTTTCCTGTTTCTGAGTGTTCTCAGCGATCGTCGCACTACTCGCGATCTGACTACTGGATATGACGACTCATCGGGCTTCGAGCTGTGCTCGCTGACTCGCGATCTTCGCATCGAGTTGTTTCTTCTGGACATCGTAGGATATATCGAGAGCTTTTTTCTTCACATCATAGGCTCGGGCTATCCCTCCTGTAGGACTCGCTATAGTATCGCTGATATACTCGATCTTTTTCTTGGCTCCTATGAGATCCCCCTCTGCTATTGCTATATCTGCTCGTTTCTGAGCAAGGAGTGCGATGATCTCAGGAGTATTACTCGGTGAGTTGATGACGGCGACTTTTTGTCACTTTTTCACACTGTCCCCGAGGGATACGAGCATCTCAGAGACGATACCTCCACGAGAAGAGAATATAGATCCGTATTCATCGGAGAGTATAGTACCTGGGTATGTCGGGATCGAGAGGCTAGCTATATCTGAGGTACCAAGAGTCGTGAATGTCGCTCACGAAGTTGTCACGATGGTTGTCTCTCAGAGTTGCTCTGCGGCTTCATCGCCATGTCCACCATGTGCCATCACGAGATAGCTCCCGACCAGAGAGGCGAGGATACCCGTAATAGCGAAATATAAAACATTTCGTTTGATTGTCATAAAAATATCGATAAAGAAGTACAAAAAAATCTCTATACCAAAAAGGTATACAGAAAAATTTGTACTCTTTAGATCAGGACTTCTATAATATTTTTTCTCTCACTGGCATATGCAGTATCACTATCATAGAGTTGTTGCTTGTATATCCCAATTCCTTCTCGGTAGAAATAAACATCATTTTTCTCCTGTACCATAAAAAATGGTATGCTCATCATCGAGAGAAGACTGACTTGAGTAATGTCATAAAAAGAATCCTTATGGACATATATATCTATTCAACCGAGATTCCCTTCTTTACAGTGGTCGTCTTGCTTGTCATCATTCTCGCTATGCGAAGACGATACATCTTTGTGATGATGAGGGGCGGATTCCTCTTCTATGCGTACTGTATTCGCTTCACCAGTTGCATATGCATGATGTGGAGAACATCAGATAAATGTCCCTCCGACATAAGTGGCGAAGAGAAGGAGGGATACGATAAGATGAGTGAGACGGGAGAATTTCATTTTTATGAGTTATAATTATATTGATCTGAGTATTTTATTCAAGTTTCAACGCTAAGTATACTTCACTTCAAAACTATACATCCCCATACCACAGACTCCATCCGTGGTCTCTCCTGACTTTGGAGTTCCAAGGTCAATCTCTGTGTCAGCAGTAGCAGGAAGGTATGCTTGGTATTTCACTGAACGTATCACGAGTGATGTCTCGCAACCATATGACCCATTGGTCTTAGCTATGATCTTCGTGGGCATACCTCACTTGGCATTGGTGGTCTTAGGAGAATAACCATTCTTCACATCGATAGTAATATATTGCACTCCATCTTTTACAGTGACATTTGGTGATGGCGAAGTATCAGAGACATTTGGCGTACTGGAAAATACGGGTGTACCTTGAGTATTGGTATTATACTGAGGAACTATCGGTGTCGCCGTATTTGTTTTTACAGGAATTATTTTCTGATTTCAGAGAACGAGAAAGATTCCGAGAACGAGAATAAGTGAGATGAAGATGGAGAGGAATTTTTTCATATATGGTAAAAATAAAGGAGTGAGGAAATGTTAGATATTGAAAATAGGACGGATAATCCCAAGTCCTGCAAGTCCTGCTAAGAATGCAAATACTCAGAGTCCGATGACGACGACTCCTGCTGATGCAAAGAAGAGAGGTGCATGTCGAGACTTCGAGAAAGAAATTGAGCTAAAAGAGAGGAGGGCAAGAACTGGAAATGTTCCGATCGCGAAAGATAGCATGATAAGTGATCCCGAGAGGAAGGATCCACTTGCGAGAGCACCGACTTGCATAGACTGGGTAAATCCGCAGGGGAGGAAAAATGTAGAGATTCACACGAGAATCGGCGCAAATGCTGTTCATTCCAATCTCTGAAACCATGCAAATATTCCTTTTGGAAGAGTGAGGAGGGTATTTTTTCTGAGTATTCCCACGAGATTAAGACCAAGGGTTATCATAATGATAGAGCTTGCTATCCCAAGAAGAGCTGAAAAAGTAAAACTTACTCCGAGACTTTTTCCAAGGAGTCCAAGAAGTCCACCGAGAAAAGCAAATCCGAAGATCCGTCCCATATGGAACATGATGATTGATCTTCTACTTTTTCGTACATCATCCTGTGAAGCCTTTGCCGAGAGTGAGAGGACAAGTCCTCCAACGATAGCAAGACAACTCGAAACTGATGCTACGAGTCCTATGAGAAAGCTTGTCATCGGACTTATCTTCCCTCAGATTCCGATACTCAATATTCCCGATTTCTGAAGGATGAAAAATCCGAGTAGTAATGCAAGTCCGATAGGGAGAGCTGTCCAGAGGATCTCGGTATCTATTTTTGTTTGTTTTTTCTTTTCTGAGAGTGTGTATCCGAGTGGTGTGAGTTTGTTATTAAGGTTTTTGATGATAGAAGCAATATCCGGACTACTGGATTGAAATGTGAGAGTTCCTGTATCGAGACTGACTTTCGGATGAGCAATATCTCATGCTTTCCTGAGTGTTCTCTCGACCATAATCTCACATGACGCACAGTGCATCCCCGAGACATAGATGGTATATTTTTGCATGTAAGTATAGTTTATGAGATAGCTGAAAGAGTGAATCCATGAGGACCAAGATTTGCATTGAGTTTTGAGAGAAGGGTATCTGGATTATCTTCTTCTGTCTGGAGTGAAAGAGTCTCATTTTCGAGATTAACCACTGAGTTTACGAGAGTGGTATCATCACTGAGCACATCTTCGATGAGCATTTTACAGGAATTACAATGAGTACCTGAGATATGGAAAATATAGTTTTGCATAGAATTATAAAGTGAAAATATTAAAGTTTTTTTGCTTTGAGGCGCAGAGAATTGGATACGACCGATACACTCGAAAATGCCATCGCAAGTCCTGCAAATACGGGAGAGAGGGTCCATCCAAATATTGGATAGAATATTCAAGCGGCAAGAGGGATTCCGATGAGATTATAGAAAAACGCCCAGAAGAGGTTTTGTTTGATTCCGGTCATGGTCATACGGGAAAGATGTATTGCTTTCACAATCTTCGATATATCTCCTCCGAGGAGGGTGATCCCTGCAGATGCGATCGCTACATCTGTTCCGGTTCACATTGCAATACCCACATCTGCGAGAGCGAGTGCGGGAGCATCATTGACTCCATCACCCGTCATAGCCACGATTTTGCCATCTTTCTGGAGTTGTCGTATAGTGTTGAGCTTATTTTCTGGCATAACTTCCGCTACGACTTCATCTATGCCGACTTGATCGGCGATATATCTTGCTGTATTTTTGTCATCACCTGTGAGCATGATCGTCTTGATTCCGAGCTTATGGAGTGCTTTGATAGCATCTGCGGACTCAGGCTTCACTGCATCTGCCACGAGAAATACTCCGAGTATTTTCTCTGTACTGGCAAAGATGACAGGAGTTTTTCCTTGTTTCGTTTCATGAGTGATTCAGGCGGTATCATAGGAGAGATGGAGATCATCCATGAATTTCATATTTCCTGCGAAGTACTCGATCCCTCAGATAGTTCCTTTGAGTCATTTTCCCTTAATACTCTCGAATCCTTCGACGGTGTGTAAGGTAATCTTTTTGGATTTTGAAGCCGTGACGAGAGCATGAGCGATCGGATGTTCTGACTTCATCTCAAGTGATGCGACAAGCGAGAGAATCTCGTCATTACTCATATCTGACTCGTTTATGATATTCACGAGTTCTGGTTTTCCCTTAGTGATGGTTCCTGTCTTATCCATGACGACGATATTCACCTGATGGAGTTTTTCGAGTGTCGAAGCATCTTTGATCAGTATTCCTTCACTGGCTCACTTCCCCACCCCGACGATGATAGCTGTCGGTGTCGCAAGTCCGAGAGCACACGGACAAGCGATCACGAGAATACCCACAAATGATGTGAGTCCGAGTGAGAGAGCCTGTGAAAATCCCAGATAGCGACTTCCGACGATGAGCCATACTGCAAGAGTTAAAAATGCGAATATGAGTACAACAGGAACGAATACTGCAGAGATTTTATCTGCAAGTACTTGTATCGGAGCTTTGCTTCCCTGAGCTTCCCCGACCATCTTGATAATCCCTGCGAGAAGTGTTTCAGATCCGACTTTGGTAGCACGAAAGGTGAATGATCCTGTCGTATTCATCGTTCCTGCGACGACTTTTGATCCGATCGTTTTCTCAGATGGGATAGGTTCTCCCGTGATCATAGATTCGTCGATATACGATGATCATTCCGTGATTTCTCCATCAACAGGAATCTTACTCCCTGGTTTCACGATGATCATATCTCCCACCATAACAGACTCAATGGATATTTCTTGTTCTTGGCCATTACGGATAATAAGTGCCGTCTTTGCTCCAAGTGAAAGAAGCTTCTCGATGGCATCACCCGTTTTAATTTTGGATCTCGCTTCGAGATATTTTCCAAGTGCAATAAAGGTGATGACGACAATCGTAACATCATAGTAATTGTGCTCAACATTGATAAACGGGGCGAGCGTCTGCTCGAAAGCCGTGACGATGAAACTATAGATAAAAGCGATAGAGGTCCCGATCCCTATGAGGGTATCCATATTCGCTTTTCCATATCTCAGAAACCTGTACACTCCAAGAAGGTAGGGTTTTCCTACCACGAAGAGGACATAGGTGGCAAAAATGGGGAGAAGGTGATGGAAAAACTCATTCCAGATATAGGGGATTTTGATCGTGTATCCGAACTGAGCGAGTATATCCCATCCCATGACAAAGATAGAGAAGATCGCCAATGGAATTGCTGAGAATACTTGTGATTGGATGTCGTCAAGCTCTTTGAGTTTTTCTTTTTTAGATTGTCCGAGTCCTGTATGAGCACGGTGCTCGTCATCAGTCATATTCATAGATTCTGCTATCGGCATGATAAACGAGTACCCAAGTGGTTCTATTTTCTCTGAGAGACTTTCTGGACTTACTTTGGAAGGATCGAAAGCAATTTTGACAGATTCACTTCCATAATTGACGGATACTTCCTCGACTCCATCCATTTTACGGAGTGTTTGTTCGATGATACTGGCACAAGATGCACAGTGCATTCACTTTACTGGATATGTTTGAGATTGATTCATAATTTAAAATTTAGTGAAATATGGTACAAAAAAATCCACCTAAGTAACAAACTCAAAAAGAGTCCATTCTTAAAAAGTGGATACGTAAAAATTAATCAAGGTTCTTGATAGAAGAGCCTATAAGAGAAGAGTACCCTGAAGGGTCGGGAGGAGCATGAGGACGATACAGTATATCTGATCTCTCACTAGCATGTGGTACACTAGCCTCTTCAATAAAAAAGCTCCTTATACGAGTCACAAAAATAACATCTTTGGAAGAATGAGTAGGGCTTGTATCTCGTGCAAAAGTACTATTGTGAGCAGAGTCAGAACAGCAGTTGTATATAAGATTGTTTATCGACTCTTCTTGAGGATGAAACATATTCTCCCCCATCATCTCCGACATTTCCATAAACTCTCCACCATTCATCATCTGGTCCATACTCCCTGCAAAAACCATTCCACAGTTGGGAAGAGTCATGAGGAGTGAGAGTATAAGAGAAAGAAGAATTTTCATAAACATTTTATTTAGGTGATTATATCTAATATCGAAGATAAAGCAAAAAATCCTAGAATTCTTATAGGATTCCTGAAGATGCTCTGATAGTTCA
>JAYWFD010000032.1:0-6607 GCA_043778965.1 Candidatus Altimarinota bacterium | reverse complement strand
TTTTCACACCATAAAGAGAGAGGAGTTTTGCGATTGCTACACCTGCTGCACCTGCACCATTAAGTACTACTTTTATATCCTCTTGTTTCTTTCCTGTCACTTTCAGAGAATTGATCAGTCCAGCAAGGACGACGATCGCTGTACCATGTTGATCATCATGCATAACGGGGATATCGAGTTCAGCCTTCAGTCGTTCTTCGATCTCGAAACACCGAGGAGCTGAGATATCTTCGAGATTGATCCCTCCGAACCCATCCGCGATATTCTTAACCGTCTCGACGAATGCATCGACATCCTGAGTACCTACGATGATCGGGAATGCATCGACTCCAGCGAACTCCTTAAAGAGTACACACTTCCCTTCCATAACTGGCATCGATGCCTTATGTCCGAGGTTCCCAAGTCCGAGGATCGCTGACCCATCAGAGATGACTGCTACCGTGCGTGACTTCAGAGTATAGTCATACATTTTTTCTGGATGTTTCGCGATCTCACGACATGGCTCAGCGACTCCAGGAGAGTAGGCCCAAGAAAGATCATCACGATTTTCGATATGGACGATTGCTTCCATACGGAGCTTTCCTTGGTATTTTTTGTGATTATCCAGAGAGATCTGATATATATCGTCAGGCATAATAAATAGATTTTAAAGATTAATGTTAGAATTTTAGACAGAAATAGAAAAAAAGCAAAAGAAATGAGAATGAATCTCATAATTATAGTTGATTTTTATCTGCATATTCTCGAAAATACCTCCCTACTGCTTCCCTCCAATCTGAAAGGATTATCGGGGAAGTATTATTAAGGATGCTCATCTTGGGTCGTCTCACTTTCGATGAATATTCGAGAGAAGAAATCGGGGTAATAGCTCAAATTTCAGGAAGATATTTTTGTAACTCAGAGGCAAAATCATACCAACTCACTGTTTCATCCGAAGTATTTATAAGATGGAGGATCTGTCCCCTATAGTCATCATGCTGCTCGATCACTTTTCGGAGTGCCTCTGAGAGATTGAGACAAGAAGTCGGAATGGTGTATTGATCACTCACAATCTTAAGGGGGATATTTTTTTGTGCTTTTGAAAGAAGGCCATTGATAAAATTTCGTCTCCATCATTTTTCTCCAAAAAAAGGACCACCATAGAGGGCACTCGTACGGATGATGATAGATTCACTATATTCTTTCCTCGTGAGCTCCTCTCAGAGATATTTCGACATACCATAATTACAAAGTGGATGAGGGATATCTTCTGGCATATATCCTCAGTCTTTTTCTCCATCAAATACATAGTCGGTCGAAAGAAAAATAAGAGGAATGCTGAAAGCACTGGCTGCCTGAGCCACATTTTGTGCTCCGAGAGCATTCGTACGAAATGCTTCTAGCATGCCCTCCCTTTCTGCCTTTTCGACATCAGTATATGTGGCAAGATTCAGTATAAAATCTGGCTCATGAAGAGAGATATGATTCAGTACAAGAGGAAAACTCGTGATATCACTCTCTCCTCGTGAAAGAGGTATCATTTCGAAATACTCTTTTTGGGATTCGCAAAAAATACTCCCAAGCATACCAGTTCACCCAAATATGAGTACTCGTTTTTTCATTAGAAGATTGGATTATTTTTATATTGGAGAAAGGATGGAAGGAGAGCATCCTTCTCTGAAAGTATCGGATGATCTATATCATATTTTTTAAATAAAGTCTGCCAATCGATATCGAGATATCTATCATTCCATATGATACCACTTTCACCATTTGGATCATAAATATTGTCAGTTTTATAGAAGACTTGTGTATCCTCTTCCAGTGTGAGAAATCCATGAGCAAAACCTCGAGGAATGAGTATACTTTTCGTCATATCCAAAATATGCCCCTCATATTTTCAGAGTGTCGGAGAATCTTTTCTCAGATCAACGACGATATCATAAATAGATCCTGAGAGTGGAGAGACGAGTTTTGCTTGTGGTTTTTGTGTCTGAAAATGCAGTCATCGAAGGACTCACTTTGGTGATATCGAGAGATTATCTTGGATGAACACTATATCGATACCAAGTGACTGCAAAAAGTCTTCTCGATACAATTCTCTGAAACTTCATCGAGCATCAGCAAAAATCGTTGACTCAAGAATGAGTACTCATGAAAGTGATGTGGTATGTATCGTATTGGTCATAAGGAAAATTGTATTGCTATTTTATTAGTGATTCTTTAAAGGCCTATTTTTTAAAGAGTCATTTACCAAAAAGGAACACTATCCCAGCATCTTCCCCTTCATCTCACTCTCTCCGCCTTCACGGATCGAGTAGATACATCCGCAATAATTCTGTCGGAATATATCATGCTCGCGAGTATACTCGACTGATTTCTCGAATCCTCATCGCTTCCGAAATGGGATATCGAGAAATGTGATACCATATTTCTCTGCATATTTATGGCCCATGACGAAGAGTTTTTCGAGATCTTTTTTCGGGCTGGTATTCAGGCTCGAAGTATAGAGTGGGATTTTCAGTCGTGCAGCAAGCTTCGCAGAGACATACATCCGCATATCATAGCAATTCGTACATTTTTCTCATTTTTCTGGAGTGAATTCGAGTCACTTGATCCGTGTGAAAAAATTCTTCACATCATACGCTCACTTGATATAGGGGATTTTCTCGATCTCACACACTTTTACGAACGCTTTATAGCGTTTATCGTGTTCTTCTTTCGGTTGAATGTTTGGGTCATACCAGAAGCATATCACCTCATACTCATCTCGGAGATGGATGATCGGCATCGTGACATCAGGACCACAGCAGACATGGACGAGGATTTTCGGTTTTTCGGTAAGTTTCGGACGGTAGAGACGATGTTCGAGGATATATTGGGAGATTTTTTTAGAAAGTCCTGGGATGATAAACTTGGGATCTGCAGAAAATAGATGAGCAAGATCGGTGTATTCAGGGATTATACGACGGAGTTTTGTCGAGGAAATATCAGGAATATGGCAGTCAGTGAAGAGTTCATAATTCTCGATTCAAAATTGCTCAGTCATTGCGAGGGGCGAAGCAATCCAGTCTTTATGATGAATTTCTTTTTCTGGATCGCTTCCTACGTCGCGATGACCGAAGCGTGGTACGAATAACTTCTGTATTACTTTCGTAGCATACGACTCACCATCCCAGCTTGGCATACTTAGGGTAGTATCCGTCCCGAATATATGGATGATATCCTTCCCATATTTCTCTTGACAGTAAAGATCAACATCTTTAGTTATCATCTCCCCTTTCCAATTTTTGAGAAAATGATCATCTATAGTGACTCGTGCATCAGCGATCTCATCGACAAAAATATGGAACATCGCAAGTCGATGTTCATCAGATACGGCATAATTTTTATCATTCCTTGCACTCGATGGGATGATGACGATTTTCTCTGGATGTTTTTTCGCAAGGATCGACTTCACGATCGCCGTATGTCCGACATGTGGAGGATCGAAAGCACCACCAAAAATATATATCATAACTAGAGGATTCCGATTATTTTCAGAGTTTTATCTGAGAATTTAAAAAGTTTTGCGGGACGCTTCGAGTTCTCGGTATCATATTCATCCGTCTCATCGAGCATATCGAGTGAGAGGATTTTCTTACGGAAGTTGCGTTTATCGAAAGATTTATCGAAAATCGTCTCATACACCTCCTGAAGCTCACGGAGCGTGAACTGTTCTGAGAGGATACTCTTCACAACATCTGTATATTCCATCTTCCATTTGAGTCTCTGATACGCATAGGCGATAATCTCGGCATGATCATAGGCAACTGTCTCTTTCGAGACTTGAGTATAGGACATAAGTGAGACTTTCGTCAGATCGATCTGCGAGAGAAGTGCTCTCGCCCTGACGAGTGTATAATAGGAACATGATATCACATCTCCTCGATCATCACGACCTGGAGCAGAAAATGTATAGAGCTGTTCCTTATACACTTTCGAGATATTCGTATCACGATAGAGGATACGATCTGCTGCATCATCAAGCGTCTCTCATCGCCCGATGATCCCTCCTGGGAGAGTCAGTCGTCCTTTTGCCCATTCATTACGTCCAGGCACAAGCACGACACAGAGCTGATCTTTATAGAGCGTGAAAAGGACGATATCAACCGCAAGGACGGGGATCGAGAGATTGAAGATATCATCAGTGTACGTAAGTGTAACTATATACACTCATTATATACAAAAATGATTTTAATGAAAGTATGAAAAAAAGCTACATTCTAACATCAAACGCAACACCTTAGATCCCATTTCACCAAAATAATGGATTGGAGTAAAATAGAAGTCATTCTATTTTACTTATATCACCTTGTTTCGGTATATGACACAACTCACAGATCATCAAATTCATACTATAGAGGATAAGATTCTTGAAGGATGGGGGAATATAAGAATTACTTCCTTCATCAAAAAGGATCGATCCATTCTCTATTGCCTCTTTAAGAAATATCCAAGAGAGAGCTTTCACGCAGAAGCCGTGATACAAGATCATTTCTGTACAAAAAGTACTGCAACCAAACAACATGCTCGCATAGAACCATGAGGAGAACTGGCTCTCTATATTCATAAGAAGTTTCTTCTCGATTGGTCTCCAGAACAAATAACCGAGAGTTGGAAGAAGAAACAAAAAGATAAGCAAAGTACAGATAAGCCAAGTACAGAAAAGATCCTCATCTCTGTAAAACTCTCAAAAGATACGGTGTATGACTGGATCTATAGATACTATGATCCGAAAGACCTCAAAAAGCACATGAGAAGAAAAAATAAAGAGTACCGTGACCGCAAGAAAGAAGCAGCTCTCGGGTGAAAGTACCAAATACAAGAACGAACTATGATTGATGAACGAGAGAAGAAGTATCCAGAAACAACAAAACGAGGTGAACAGTGAAAAAGAATAGAAGAAATTGGTCACTGGGAATGAGATACTATTATCTGAAAAGACCGAAAATGAACTATACTCACTCTGGTTGAGAGAAAAACAGGACAGACGCTTATTGGAGAACTCCCAATGGGAAAGAGGGCAGAATGACTTACTTCAGTACTAATAAAACTGATGAAGCATATTCCCAGAGATAAGCTAAGTAGTATTATTTTCGACAATGGACGAGAGTTTGCAGATCACAAGATGATGCAATACGAACTCTCAGAACATAATGAAGTACGTGTAGATATTTACTTTGCTCATCCGTACCACTCATGGGAACGATGAACCAATGAAAATACCAACTGACTTATCCGACAATACCTCCCAAAGAAAACAGACTTCACAGACATAAAACAAAAGGATTTGGATAAAATCCAAATCCTCCTAAACTCAAGACCAAGAAAACAGACTCGACTATGCTACTCCAGACCAGATGTTTTGGTGAAATGAAAAGTGTTGCGTTTCAGAATAGAATTTACATTTTAGAATTTGACAAAGTAATCTCCTACATAACCTAGTACTTTAGTACAAGTTAATAAATCACAATTAGTTAGTACTCAATAATAAAAAGACAAATGACAAGAAAACTTATAATTAGCTGTTTGATTGTTAATTTTGCTTTGATTTCAGTTGGTTTGATTTTTTATAGAAATTACACCCCAAAACTATTAACTTATAAACCAATCATCGAAGCCCCCATAGTTGGTGTTGCTGGCGTACCAAAATACCTAGGTGAAACACGTAATTATGACAAAATCTTCAAAGAACTTAGGGATAACGGTTTTTCTACCTATATGGCGTTTAGTCAGTATACTGAGCATCCCGAAGCTAAATCTTTAGCGAGTGATGCTGATTTTTTTCCGCCTTGTGATCCAACTGATTCACAATGGAAAGCGATGCGAGACAATAATATCCAACTTATCATACCCGGGTATGTTATTTTTGATGACTACTTTGAAAGCATTACATCAAGTGATCCACTCCAGGAATTGATAGACTGCATTGGTCGTGACTTAATTTTTGGAGTTACTAACTATGATGAACCAGCCGGTAGTCTATGGGACGGATCACTGACTAAGCACGATCTTTATACGGTCTATAGAAAAACAAAAGAGGTTGATCCAACCATTCCTGTTCTCATGGTTCATGCACCATTTTACGCGAGTAACCCGGTTGAGGGGCTTGATTATCTCTACCCGACATCAAAAGAGCGTGACAAGTACTTCAAACTGGTCAAAGAAGCAAGTGAGTACGCAGACATTGTTGGGTTTGATATTTATCCGATTCCTCTTGGATTTGGAGGCGGACTGACGAGCCCTTCACTTGATGGGAAACATATAACTGACTTTAAAAGCGCTATCATTGATTATCTGGCATGGATTAAAAGCGAAGTTCCTGGGAAAATTTACTTAGTAACGCTACAGGGTTTTAATTTTGCTATGCAGTATGAAGGTGACTTTGTACCCGAGGGTGTTTCTATTGCAGATATCAAAAATTTGCGTAATCCTACATTCAAAGAGCTTGAAGACATGGCTAAGAGTGCGATTGAAGGTGGTGCTCTAGTACTCTTATGGTGGGGTCAAACCCATATCACTCCGCAAGATGAGAGTTTGTGGGAAGACATAAAAATTGTGAGTAAAAACATAGCTAATTAACTTA
>JAYWFD010000031.1:0-6658 GCA_043778965.1 Candidatus Altimarinota bacterium | reverse complement strand
AATCGATTGGCACTCATAGTGATGATCATCTTTTTTGCTGTAGGATTCACAACCTCATATCAACTAATTCCTTCCTTATCAAAGAAATCATCGAGCTTATGGGCTCGTTTGATCGTCATCTTCGCTTTCAGACCTGGATCTTCACTCGTCGCACCATACTCATCGTGTTCATAGCTGGTCGCGATGAAGTCACCATTCTCAGTCCCGACTCGAACATACGGTGATACATGATCATCCGTCAGAGCATAGCGCTTATAATCTGGAGTTGGTGATTCGACGAGCTTCCCACGATCGATCGGAGTCGGAGGTGGAAGTGGATCATATGAGCGGTGAAGTTCAGAGAACTGCTTATCGGTGAGGAGGATGACGATCGTCTGATATCTCGATGCGATATTCTGAGCCAGTCCAGCATAGAGATACGCCTCTTCGTGACTTGATGGACAGAGTACTACATGTCCGAACTCTCCGAATGTCGGAGTAAGTGCAAAAGTGATATCTCATTGCTCATGGAATGTCGGAGTCCCCGTCGATGGACCAGCTCGCTGAGAGAGAATGACAGTGATCGGGAACTCTGCTTGAGCTGCGAATGACAGAGCTTCCGTCATGAGTGCGAATCCTCCACCACTCGTCCCGACCATAGCACGAGCACCTGTGAATGCTGCACCGAGAGCACTATTGATCACGGCGATCTCATCTTCTGCTTGGAGATACGTCACTCGACCACTTGCGATGATCTCTGTGAGCACTGTGCTTGCTGGTGTCATGGGGTATGCAGAGTAGTACTCGAGTCCAGAATCTATAGCACCAAGCGCGATCAGCTTATTCCCATAGGTGAAGTCCCTCTTCGGACCTTCGATCTTCGTGAGTCTCCATGGACTCTCGTCAGGAAGGACAAATGTATCGAGTATTCCTTTTACAATATCCACATTTTTCATAATGATTTCTTCTCCTTTTTTTCGGAATACCTCACGGATCTCTGCTTCCACAAGTGTAGGGTCAATACCGAGAAGCTTGACGAGGATACCGAGAAGATACGTATTCTCATATTTATCTGCGATCTCGAGAGTAAGAAGCTTAATTCATTTTGACGATACTATCTCTTGTATTTCAGGAGTGAATTTCCCTGTATGTTTTGCATTCGTGATAATATATCCTCCAGCGCGGACACTTTGGATGCTTTTTCTGATTCCTGCAAGATCAAATGCTATAAGTATGTCGATCGTATTTCGGATCGTCGGCCTATCATCAGAAATATTGAGATCGAACCAGTTCGTCCCTCACTTGATACGAGATTCGTACTCGAGATCTCAGAAAACATGATACACAAGATGGGTGACCATATTTCCAATGATATCGGCAAGAGAGTTGATCCCGAGTCAGGCAGCTCAGGTAACACGGAGTGTGAAATGCATAATATTTTTCTATTCAAAAATCCCCTCCATTATCTAAAAAATGGGGGGAAAGTCAAAGTATATTTTATAGAAGAAGCCTACGCTTCTTCTGCATTTACTCTATTCGCGTCAGCCACTAGCTTAGCCACCAATTGAGCATCTTTAACTTTAAGCGCATCAACTACATATGCCTCATGAACTCCCGGAACATCATCGCGAGAAATCTCATTGATATCTCCATCTGCATTTAGTGCTGTCATAAACTCATAAATTATGAAATAATATTCTTTCATTATAAAAAAAATAATTGAGAATGCAAAGAATTTTTCTTCCTTTAGGAGAAATGGAGAGTATTATTAGAATGCTAATATTGACCGTATAAGAAAATGCAATACATTATTTTTATAAATTCTCTTGCTATATTTTTTAGCACTTATATAATATTAGTGCTAATTGAGAAAAGAGCATTCTTTGAGGATTCTAAACTACCTCTCGCCTAAGAATCACTTCTCAAATAGCTCCCTCTTATTCTCTAACCATTTATATTATGTTCAAATGACGCATCGTCTCCCGCTCGAATATAAACGGGAAAGTGCATACCTTCCAGAAGGATTTCGATGACTATGACGACTATAAGATATTTCTCGAACAAAATCCCGACTATCTTCCCAGGGCGTACCTCGGAGACTGGTGGAGTCCATGGAGAGACTGGAATCCTCTCTTGCCAGACTATCAGGACACACCTACTCTTCCAGCAGACACTCGTCATCTTCCAGAAGGTGTCGACCTCACAAAATATGAGAAACGCCGACTCGAAAAACGACAATCTGAAACAGAGAAGCTCATGAAGAAACAATCACTCGAAAGCACGATCACATATCTGAAGGATTATCTCGAAGAAAATCCCGACGATAGCGATGCAAAAACAGATATTGAGAAAATCGAGCAAGAACTCGAAGGTATGAAATAAGTAAAATCCTCTACTTATATAGTAGAGGATTTTATTAGATTTTATAGAGTAATAGCGAGGTTCAGGTTTGTTGTTTTCTTAAAAAGGTTGTACCGCAAAAATGAGGTTGTACCATCTGGATTTCTGACTTGTACTTTACCAATTCATGTTTTTTCTGGATAAAATCAAAGAAAACTTCATATACTGATATCTGGCATATCATAAGCAATAGATATGGTTTTTTTCCTTAGTGTATCATATACTTTGACGTCATTATATATAGAGTATGATCAAACAAGTGAAGTGTGATATATGATAAATCGTCTATCAAATGCATCGATACGTGCAGATGCAAGATTATACCCTGCCCCAAGTCCATACCCAACATCATCGATCGTAATAAATTCTCTATCCTCACAATCATATTTCTCAAGAATAAGTTTTGTATTAGCACTACTTTTTTGGACGCTTTCCTCTCTACTTATGATAGTAGCTGCGATGTAGATATTTTTCCCTTTTTTCAGAAAATTCTCAGAGTAGGAATCAAGTCACTGATGCGATACATCGATTACTTCATTATACAGACCATCTTTATACTTACAGTAAATATTCATCTCAGATGAAGCTGAAACTTGGAAGAAAGAAAATAAAGAAATTATTGTGAAACAAGTATAAAGAGTAGAATTCTTATTCATAAAAATAGATGAGATTAATATGTAAAATATAATATAGTTTAATTATCTGTTGTCAAAAAAATATAGTTAGTGAGCAAACTATCGTGAAATAAATAATTCGTTTTCATTGAATTTATCGATATAATCTCCCTTATTACATGCTATTTTCCTCCTAATTATCCCTCATGCTCGAACCTCACTATATCACCCTTATTTCAGGAGAACTCACACTCAAGTCTTTTCAGATCGAGACAGTTCTCGAACTGACGAAAGAATGATCTACAGTCCCTTTTATCGCCCGATATCGCAAGGAGCGAACAGGCGATCTGGATGAGAATCAGATACGAAATATCATCGACATCCAAAAACGAGAAGAAAATCTCTATAAAGCGAGGGTGACTGCCATCGAAGGAATCCGAGAACAGTGACTCCTCACGCCCGAACTCGAAAAAACACTTGAAAATGCAAAAACCCTGAAAGAAGTCGAAGATATCTATGCGCCATATAGACTCAAGAAGACGACAAAAGCTATGCTAGCTATCGAAAATGGCTGGCAAGTCGTCGCTGATATGATCAAGCAGAATCGAGTCTTCACTATCCCCGAGAATCTTCTGGCACTCCACTCAAAAGAAGAGATCATCGAATGAGCCATAGAGATTATTGCCGCAGAAATATCGGCAAATGGAGAGATCCGTGATGCGCTCCGAGAATATCTCCATACAAAAGGACTTATTTCTTCGAAAAGAAAAAGCGAGAAAATGCTCGAAAAGCTCAACGAAAAAACGAAGTGAGAAGTCAAAAAATTCGATATTTATGCCGAATTTTCGGTTATCATTGCTCGTATCAAACCCTATCAGACTCTTGCCTTAAATCGCTGAGAGAATCTCGATATTCTCACGGTGAAAATCGAAAAAGATGAGGAATCCCTCGAGCTCGTAAGAGACTCATTCCCTCGTGGGACACTTATACCTGAACTCGAAGAAGCGATCAAAAAAGGATACACTTCCCTCTTTAAATCTGTAGAAACCGAGATCCGCGGAGAACTCACCGAAGCCTGAGAAGATGAGTCGATCGAGACATTCCAGCAAAATCTCAGTAGTCTCCTCATGACTCGACCCGAATATGGAAAGACGATCCTCGGCATCGACCCTGGATATCGCACCGGATGCAAGATCGTCATCCTCGATCCTCTCGGGAATCCTCTCACCTTCTCTAAGATTTTCCTCGACTCACCGAGCGAATGATCGAAAATCCTGAAAAGTCTCGCTGACAAATATACTCCAGATATCATCGTCGTCGGAAATGGCACGGGCGGAGATGAGACCATAGAACTCGTCCAGTCTACTCTCTCGATTCCGATATTTATCGTGAATGAATCTGGAGCATCGGTCTACTCTGCTTCAGAAACTGCACAAGAAGAATTCCCCGATCTCGATGTAACCGATCGTGGAACTATTTCCATAGCTCGGAGATATATCGATCCCCTTTCTGAGCTCGTGAAGATCCCCGTGGGAAGTATCGGTGTCGGTATGTATCAGCACGATATCGCCGAGAAGAAACTCGAAGAACGCCTCGGATATACCGTCGAAGATACAGTCAATCAAGTCGGCGTGAATGTAAATACTGCATCCGTCCATGTCCTCTCTTATATATCAGGACTCAATAAACGCACAGCCAAAAAAGTCTACTCGCACAGACCCTATACTTCTCGTACGAATCTTGCGAAAGTCCTCTCAAGTGAGGCGTATGAACAATCGATAGGATTTCTGCGAATTCCTGAGAGTAAAGAGATGCTCGATAATACCGATATCCACCCAGACCAATATGCTCTCGCAAAATATATCATCGAACAAAAAATCACTCCAAATGATTTCAGCGAATATAAGACTGAACTCCAAAAACTCTATCCTGAAGTCACTACCCGAACTCTCGAATTTATCTCCGAATCATACGAAAATCTCGGTCGAGACCCTCGTACACAGTCAAGTCATCGAGAAGCAAAACCGAAAAAATCGCTCGCAAATCTCTCGGAAGGAGATATCGTCGAAGGCGTCGTGCGAAATGTCGTAGCATTCGGAGCATTCGTCGATATCGGGCTCAAAAATGATGGACTCGTCCATGTCTCAGAGATCGCCGATCGCTACGTGAAAAACCCTATGGACTTCCTCTCCGTAGGACAAGAAGTGAAAGCAAGGATCGTGAAAATCGATAAAGAAAGTGGAAAGATACAACTCAGCTTACGAGGTATATAATACCTAAATATTATTTGGTAATATAATTTATTGTTCTCTATCCTCATTTTCTCTTTGCTTTATATTATAAAAAGATAGGATAATTCTACTAACACTTCCCGATATGATCTCTCTCAAAAATATATCCAAATCCTACACCACCCTAGATGAAAAAATCCAACTTTTTACTAATCTTGATTGGACTATAGAATCAGGGGATTTTATAGCTCTTATGGGTGCCAGTGGGGCTGGGAAGTCGACCATTCTTTCCCTCGTTGCAGGGATCATCCGGCCAGATGAAGGAAGGATTATTCTCTGAGAAGATGCTATTACCGAGTACTCTCCTGATGACATGACGCTCTATCGAGGAAAAAATATTGCATTTATTTTCCAGGCATTCGAACTCATACCAAATCTCACTGTAGAAGAAAATATCGATATCGTACTCGATATCTCTCAAGCAAAAAGAAGATATACTACAGAAGGAATCCTCGAGAAAGTGTGACTCAAAGGAAAGGCCATGAGATATCCAAATGAGCTCTCAGGAGGAGAACAGCAGCGCGTCGCTATAGCACGAGCTTTTGTCGCGGATGTACCATATCTTCTCGCAGATGAGCCGACAGGAAACCTCGATGAAGGAAATGCGAGGAAAATCATGCACCTTATAGAAGAACTACACAAAGAAACCAAAAATACGATTATCATGATCACGCATGATAGAGATATCGCGAGTCACGCGAAGAAAATCTACAGATTACATGGAGGAAAACTTACGAAAGAAAAATAGATTTATGCTCAAACTCTTTCGCCTCATCTTCGAGAAGAATATCATATCTGTATGAGTACTTTTTTTTGTATTGTTTCTTGCTAGTACGAGCTTTCTCGTGATACGTGAGCTCACAACCAATATAGAAAGAACTGTCGCTGAAAAAGTGCAACCACTTTTTGGTACAGATATAAAGATCTCCCCAAAAAACTATACGAGTAGATCTCTCTCTGAGATTATCACCCCTTATCTCTCAGGATCCGATGTAGCTCTTACTGAAAGGGAAGAATTCCTCACGACCCTCATGGATGGATCAGGAAAAACCGGGCTCATAAAAGTAGTCACATATACAGGGAAATACCCACAGAAATGAATCCTCGATACTGAAAAAATCTGATCTTTTAGAGATGAGTTCACTATAGCTGCTACTCCTGAGCTCATCTCTCGATTCGAGTCAGGAGGGATCGTATCTCTTGATGGATATGATCTCTCTATCACTGATCGCATACGCGAATCGAGTGATCTCGGATTTTCCCTCGGAAGCGAAAACTACCTCCTCATACTGCCTCGCTCGCTTCTCTCTGGATCACTCCTTCTTTCTTCAGGATCTCGACTCGAACAATCCCTCTATATAGAGTATACTGATC
>JAYWFD010000030.1:0-2486 GCA_043778965.1 Candidatus Altimarinota bacterium | reverse complement strand
ACCTATAGAGGGTTTGATTTGTGGCGGTGTCTAGGTGTTCTTCTGTAGCACCTTTTGCTATGATACAGGCGTACGGGAAACCATCATCGTCCGTATATCCAGGATCATAGGAAAAAACCGCCGATAGATATGCCGATGGTACATCTTTGACCGTCTCGATAATATCGAAAATTTCGGATGATATATTTATGAAGCTCATTTTTGTATTTTTTTAGAAACTATTTGGAATGCGGCATCGAATGCTTTTTGAACAATCGGTCCAGCCACATCGTGAGTTTTTCTCATATAGAATTTTCTATGTGGATTTTTGTAGTTTTCAAATTCACGACGGACGGCATACGGTATCTGTCTCGGTCATACTCTCGCTTTGTCTTTTTGTTTCTCAACCGCGATGCCTTGTTTCAATTTTCCTGTCTGATACGGTGCATTTTGCCGAGCGATACTTTGTATTTCTCTCGTGGAATTTTCCAATCAAATGACGGTCAGATGTCATATATCCAATTCACTCAAATCAAAATTTGTTGAAACGGTTATTTTCATTATTCGTATTTTACAATCAGTAAATATTGGTGATGTATCCCCATCATATCGTTTGAGATTGCTTTTCATTTCACTTCATAGACATTCCGATCTTCATCGGTGACCCTGTCGCCTATGGAAATAGTCTCGTGATCACCATCGGTAAACATTCGATATCCCGTAAATGAGCCAGCACCGTCGAAACCCTGTACTAGATCCTCTTGAGTCTGATTGATATACACAAAAACATCAGTTTCAACTTCCGTCCATACCCTCTTGGCACCAGTAGAGAGAGTCGAGATAGATATCGTATGATTTGTGCTATACAGCATAAAAGTGAGGGATGAGATATTTATTTGTGATCAGTTTTATAAAAGAGATTTCACTAGGATTTGATACGACATCCAGAAAATCGTTGCTAGTAGTAAAATTCACCGACAGAAGATCTTGTCGGAATGAGGCGACATCCATATGTCTTTTCCTCTCGAAAAGCCCCTTTGATAAATAGTAGCATACCGTCTTTATATCATTGCCGATCTCTTCTGTCGTTAGACCACTAGTATACACCACGGTATAGCGAAAAGGAAATACGGACGAGTAGTCTTTGCCGTATTGAAATTCCAATCGTCGACCAACGAGAGTATAATCGACATTTGCGGTACCAGGAGAAACGCCATTGATTGAAGTGATCACCGTAGGTCTGTATGTTTTCAATAAAAATATTTTGCCGACTTTTGATTGTGATCCAAAATCTGTACGGGGATCAAAATATTCAGTTTTCGTACTAGAAATCAACCCAGAGTCGGAATTTATAAGACGGTTAAAAAGAGCCTCACTCATATCGACCAGCAGGGTAGCAGTACCCTCATCGCAGTCATTTCAAATGAAGCTCTGTATTTCCTGCGATGTTATATAGTTACCCATATGGATTGAAGAGAATTATTTTTTTGCCTTTTTCTTGCCCTCAACCTCAATATTAATGTCAGAAGCCCCATCATCCTCAACTTTTACTGAAATTTTTGACTCTACTATTTGAAATTGATTGTATGCCAATTTCTTAGCCAGACCTTCAGAAACATCAATAATTTCCCCACTTGATACTTTTGTTTTTTCTCTTGAATTTTTCTCGAGATATACAGAAGTATGACCATCGCCAATGTATTGTACTTTTACCATAAAAAAAATGATTATAAGATAATCTGACCGCCCACCTCAAAAGAGATGAGCGGTGTAGTTTAGCTCAAATTGTAAAGCATAGAGATACGCTTATCTGTACCAGCCTTGCCAGAAGCAGAGCTGAGACCCAGATAGTAGTATCCAACCAACTGCCACCCCTTGGCAGGTATACGGACCAACTCGATAGAGTAATCCCCGTTGTACCCCCACTGCATAGCGTACTTGTCAGCAAGAATAACAGAACCTTTGGTATTATTTCCAGGAGTTGCTGAAATTTTACCAGCAGTATTGCTTTTATTGAGATAACGCTCGACAGCGACATCATATCCGAGGAATGATGGTACTTTTCCAGTTCGTACCGTAGAGAATGCACCATTGATATATTGCTGAGAAAACTCATTGATTGCGAGTGCAATATTGTGTGAGTAAGTCCCGAAGAGCCAGAAGAGATCTCCAGTAGTATTTTCTCCCAGAGAATTCATCGCAGTAATAAAGTCAGGAAATGCGAGCGTTCCGCCATCAGTTGCTGTAGAGTCAGAGAAAGCAGACTTTCTGAGACCATCACCAACAATATAGTGTTCAGTTCCTCCTGGAGTTCCGTCAATCAGATTGATGTTCGTATTCGCAGTGAGTACTGTATCACCATTGATCAAAGCAGAAACAGTAGTACGAGCAGAAGATTCGGCAAGTTTCTTCTGAAGTGCAGCGACAATGTCGATGACATTTGAGAAACGGACCTCTTCGTCTGATACAGTGACACGGAATGCAAGTTTCTTCTGTGCGATCGTTAC
>JAYWFD010000029.1:0-17695 GCA_043778965.1 Candidatus Altimarinota bacterium | reverse complement strand
GGAGGATATGATCCGGAAGTATATTCAAGATCAGTGACAGTAGAGAGAGTATACCAGAACGAGCAAGCCCCGGGCTTTAGCCCGGGGATGCTTTTACTATTAAGAAATAATTTCTCATTCTATGACTTTTCATGAGAAGTCAAGAAATATCATAACTCACGAAGTGAAAACTCCTCAACGGGTGTGAGGAGTTTCAGTTTTAATATAAGCAAAGATGCATACTACGGTATCAATACGTCTACTCATCATCATTCTGATGGTTGAGATAACGCAATTAATACTCGCTGTCCATGAGAGAGTCATGCAAATTGAATTGTAGGAATAAATCATACTTGTACTCTTCACTGTAAATCTCATACTTGATTGGATCATCATTGCCCCTCTCTGGTAGTTCTGTTACCATCAAGATGGAGCCTAAAGACTACTCATGGTTCTCAATTTCAAGCCATTTTATTTTCTGATAGAATCTAATATTTATATTCTATTGACTCTCGAGAAATTTCAACTTTATTTTTTCCGAATGAGTGCATAGCCATCCGCAGAGAGGTAAATATTACTTGGCTTCTTGGGTGTGATATATGTTGGATTCAGTATACTGATCGAACGAAGATAGAGCTTCACCGAGTATGCCTTCCCATCGAGTGTTACAGTCATCTGATCTTTCGGCAGATTGAGTTTGTTCTCAGTTCGGAAGGTTTCGAGAAGTGAACTCTCAAAATCCTTGATCGAGAAGGTATCGACCAACTGTCCACTCATGATGAGGCTCGCAGTGGATCAGGTGGTATCGAGGAGGAGGATATTTTTCTGTTGTACAGACCATTCTGTATTCTGTGCAACTGAGAAGATTCGCTCATATCATGCGATATCGATCGGAAAGAGTGCTCCAGAGGATTCATCGAGAGAAAAGTTCAGGAAGGCATTGTATTCATTGTCTCATTGGTATGGCTTGACTCTCACTTTGATGATACTGGCTATATGCTCACGTATTTCCCAAGAACTCATTTCTTTCTCCATCACTTTTCTATAGCAATCGAATTGCCCAAGCGTCTGGCATTTCTGATACTCGAGTGCATCCTTTTCCCAATTTTTTTCTCGATCCTTCTCTGCCTGGACGAGCGTCGGAAGTGATGGTTCGAACAGGGCTCGCACGAGGCGACAGTGATCGAATCCACAGACATACTCAATGCCGGTATAGATATCATCTGAGAGGGTCACGTCGATGGATTCATACGTAGCAAGAGGTTTAATCTGTCCATTCGAGAGGATACCTGCTGTTTCGAGATTGGCGACCAATCGACTATACTGACGTGCAAGGGGAAGATGGTAGACCGACCATGGTCCGACCGAGATGAGGAGTGTGATGACGGCAAGTGAGACTGTGATCATGATCAGTCGCTTCTCTCGGGAGATGAGAAAATAGAGTGATATTCCCACGAGCCAGAGTCCGAAAACGACGACGAAATATCGATTGATCGTGAAGTCATACTGAGCGATGCGGAGATAGATCGCATAGAAGAGCATGGCAACCTGTGGGAGGACAACTGCGGGGAGGATATTTCGTACCAAGTTCACGATCCGTCACTCGAGAGCAATCGGTTCAGAGAAGATATAGAGCACATAGGAAAATGTAGAAAATCCGATCACCATCCATGAGACCTGTCATTGTGGCCAATCATTGAAGTGCATGAGTACATAGGCGCTATAGGCATAGAGGATGAGGAAATAGATACAGATGAACGGAGTTCCAACATACGTGACGAGGAATGCAAAAAAAACATTCACCTTCCCTTCCCGAGCATGAGTATCTCACGATCATGGGATACGCGAGAGTCAGAAAAGTGGAGCTACAAAGGCGAAGGAAAAAATCGCCATATATCCATAGGCTTTATCCCCAATCCAATCTACTGTGAAGAGTGTATCGATACTCCAGAGGGCGATCGATCCAAGGATCATGAGGATACCACTCATGATCATAGCCGTCAGAAATGCTATTGCAATGGAATAAAAATAGTGAATATACGCTTCCTGAGAGTATTTTTTCTGCACGAGATCCCGAATATACGGAGCAAAGAAGAGTGTGATCAGGAATCCAAAAAGTGAAAGCAAAATGAGCGTCGTTGACTCAGTCGAACTCATCCGACTCTCGAGTGAAGTGTAGAGGTAGAATGCGTAGGCGATAGTCCCAATATACCCAATCACTCGATAGACCCACTTCCTATGAACCTGTTCGAGGAAGAGATCGAGTGCTGTTGCGAGAAAGAAAGCAATGCCACTTGCGATCGTGATATAGCCAAGTGTATCACGGAGCTCACTACTGATATCTGAATTGCTCATCGCATTCTCATATGAGAGTATTCCTGTCACGATGAGAATACAGAGAGCTGAGAGGGGAAATCGACTGATGACTCTCCTGAGTTCCGTGATGAGATTCTGGAGCGAGAAGATAGAGAAAATAGTGTGCATAGGAAGAGTTTATGATACCCTTCATTCTATCCTTTCACCCTGAGTGTCAACTCGAAATTCCCAATGCTTTCGGATGAGGAATTTGTGAAGTATATATTACTTAATTTGTTTGGATAGAATCAATTTTATCATTCTGGCGAATGCCAGAATCCATTTTCTCGACTGGATTCTTCACTCCGTTCAGAATGACGGAACACTGACATTATTCAAATTCAAACACTTATATAAACCATTTTTGGATCCATGCGAGGATGAGCGAATACTTTGGGATGGTTGCGAGAAGCACTTTTCTGCTCAGAGAGATATCCCTCTCGAGCTGATCGGCGAGGAGGCTCACGACACCATTTTTCCCTCGAAATATTGCATTCGTCTCATGGAGGAAGTCGAAGCTCCCATAGGTGAGATTCGCCGAACCGATGATGGCAACTGATCTATCGATGAGGATGACCTTTGCATGGATCATCCCTGGATAGAGCCATACTCGTATTCGGCTCTCACTCTGAGGGTGGATGAGTGAAGGTCTCAGAATACTATGTATACTTCGCATATTCGCATGCCAGACGCCATCAGAACGATCAGGAAGGATCACATCGATATCGATACCGGCACGACCGAGTCGCCGCAATTGTCTGATGATCTTCATATCCGTGAGATATCCATGTTCGATGATGATAGATTTCTCTGCACGTGAGAGTTCATTCAGGATACGTTTGCGCATGGCGAGACGATTACGAAGGGTCATGAATATCTCGACTCCTGTGGTGAATGTTTGTTCTATTTTTCACCGTTTTTTGGTACTTCGTCATCGTGCGATAGTGTCTGCGAGTTCGCCGGTCACCTTCACCATATAGTCATGCCAACCACCAGTATCGGTAGGTATCAGTGCGGGTGCAGTGAGGTACTGATCCGCGATATTCATCCCTCCGATGAGGGCATGACTCGAGGGAGTGAATTCATCGAAGAGAAATACCTTGGAGTGATCATTTTCTCTCAGGTGTTTGAGTCTGAGTGGCCATCAGGATCAGATAGAGACGAATTGTATATTTTTCGCATCTTGTATGAGTGTCTGGATCGAAGCGGTAGAAAATATATCTCCCCCTACCTTCCCGAAACTCCAGAGTTTCTGAGCGTTGTATACCCGAGAACCGAAGGCATCTTTCTCGATGATGATATCTATACCTGGAAAGAGTCGCGACTTCTGATGCAGTGCACGAAAGATCATATTCCCCGCTCGATCATCCCGCCACATATACATACGGATACGTATAGAGTGCAGTGCTTCATGAATCGACATGAGTATCTCCATCTTCGCATTCTCTCCATCGATGATGAGTCTGGATGTCGTATCATCCCAGTATTCTGCTTCTTTCGTACCCATAGTCGAGGTTTATAATATATTAACATCGATGTTTCGTCATTCCTGCGAAAGCAGGAATCCCGTCCAGAAAATTGATATTGGGTCAAGTTCAATATGACAAGATTTAATGATATGAAATAGGTTCATCATGGGAGAATGAAATTCGAAAGTTTTTGATAGACTGAGTTCTCCCTATGAATTCTCTACAGAATCTATAGGACATGAATTTCGCCCTAGGGCAGCATAGAGTCCACACCAGCTAAAGATAGCTTCGAAGAAAGTGAATCCAGAAAAGAAAAGAAGAATAGGACTCCATGAGGTAGTCACGGCTAAGATAAGCAAGAATATTCCTATCCCTCACCGAATCATCCTATCTTTCTGACCTATATTCTTATGAACTTTTCGCAGAGTATTTCTCGAAAACTTTCTCAGTATATATCGATAGACGAATCCGAAGATGAAGGCAAGAATATACATAATGACGATAAGTCCAGCTCAAAATGGTGAAAGAATAAAACTCACTGGTGATTCATCGAAAAAATCGCGCTTTATTTTTGGAATAAGAGTGAGTGCGTTCATGATTTCAGGAAAATCAAAAAGCTCTGCTTCTCCTACTGCAAGAGAATATTTGCTATCGTTCTGCATGCTCGAAACGATTATTTCATATTTTCCGGCCTCCACATTTGCCCGATATTCAGGACCTGCCCAATAGTTGTCATATCCAAAGGGCTCAAACATTTTGGTCCAGTTGAATTGATTCCCATCAAGGATAGCAAATGGTGTCTCGCTCTTTCAATTCTTGATAATTCTCACAGAAATATCTTTCTTTTGCCCTGAAATATCAGGAACAAGTATATTGATATAGAGTGCAAATCATGAAGCTGATACAATAGTATATGTCTGAGGAACTCCATGGAGCTGGCCATAATACGCTTTTGAGATTTCTGGATCTGATACTTGTGTCTCGTTTCATACGGGAACTCTCGGTTGGTGGGCAAAAGTACTTCCTGGAATTATGAGAAGGAATCCTAGAATAAGTGCTATCACTCATTTGGCGAAATATTTTCGAATCTTTTTCATAGAGTGTTGGATAATACATTTTGAACATCTACCAGTGTACTCTTATAGATACAGAAGACAAGAAATACTCAATCGATGAATAAATCCCCACTCGTATGAATGGGGATTTATTGATCTACATTGATGGTGGATACATGGTGAAGGTGATTGAACGGTTTTGAGTATTTTTATCGAGAAGGTATTCGGATATTACTGTATCAAATCTTTCAAAGATGGGAATATCTTGATATAGGTATCTGCGAGCTGTTGGGTAACTCAAGTATTGGAATATAATCCTCTAATGGTATCTATATATAAAGGGCTTTGGTCGCTATCTCAATCCTTGTAGAGTGGAGTATATCCTTGATTTTTGATCTGGCTAATAGAAGATGGGTCTCTTCATATCGAAATTTTACTTTCCCATTTTCCTGTTGTAGGGTTATACTCTATGGATGCATCCTTTCAGAATGTCTTCCAAACTTTCTGGCTTATATCTTCAAGTTGAATATCTTTCAGAGAGAGATTCGCTCTATAGTAGGATAGGCTATATATGTGGTCATTGAGTACTATTTTTTCTACAAATAATTCATCACCTTCAACTCATACGATATGATATTCGATTGCTGGATGGATGCTCGATACAATTCCAATATCCGTATTTCAATCAGTGGTGAGTGTATTGATTTTTGTATGAGTCTTATAGAGAACAACGTTGTGGTCTTCGATTTTTGGAATGATAGACATGTTTCAATAGACTAATAGGGAAATAAGTATTAGAATACTCAATAGACTCAGGATCAGCAGACATTTTTGCATAAGAAATCTTATATAACAGTAAAAGGAACGCTATTCAAGTAATACATTATGTCAAATAAAAATTCCCCCACTCTTTCGAATGGGGGAATTTGGATGTACATTATGGTCAATAACAATATAGCAGTAAGAAATACGATTATGATTCATTTGACTCTTAAAAGAGAGAAGCTGGGTAAGGCAAAACTAATTTCTTCTACGCAAGAAGATAAAATTGCTAAATGAAAATAATAACCCTATATATATGCGAAAAAATCCGAGTGTTTTATAATTACCATGATAAAAATTCTTTGGGTCTTCTGCATAAGATAATCCGAATCTATTCCAATATTCTTGAGCACCTGCAGATATTGGTGCTATTTTTATGGCTTTCTTATATCGCATACAATAAACTAGTATTAGATAAACTATATATGTACCTAAGCCTTTATATGTTCTCCTTGAATCAGAGATATAAGAATCTCATGCGACCCTTGTTAATTCTTTGGACACTAATTTTACAATAAGGATATCCGATCATATCTCACTTATTGCAATATCGAATATTTTTACTTCTTTCATGAGAATATTTGTAATATGTCTTCCCTTAATATTTTCGTCTTCAGTATTGCATTTATACTTCGATTCAACGTGAATATCGTATCTTGATAATTTTGAATTTAGAAATTCTGATAGATTTTCTTTTGGGGACTCTGAATTAATTGATTTCATAATAGTAATTGTTAGTTTTTGGATAAATACAGTCTTCATACAGTATCTCATACAGTCTTATCGGCTTTACAGAGAGGAATACTCATCAATAGAGCCGAAAGAGAAAATGTATGAATTTTTGAGGTTATAGGGACTTTTTTCAGAGAAAAGTAAGAGAATTATTTGAGTTTTGAGTAATCATTTTATTTTTTTCTAGATAGTTTTTCAGCTCAGCCCACTCACTTGGATTCAGAGAATATGGCTCACTCTGAGACTCTCTCGATCCAATTTCTCACGTCCTCAGAACTTTCTGATAGTATGCCTGTATTTTCTCATTCTTGAAACTAAAATCTTTTGGGAAGTTTCTGAGCACATAGTTTTGTAAGTCCAATTTTGAGATATAATACGGCTTATATTTTTTGAGTATCTTGCTATTTTCAACGTGCAGGACTGTATAATCTGTGAGACCTCTGATTTTATCTAATGCAGATTGTCCTAATCATTTCCCTGCGATCTTTGCCTCTTCATAATCCTGTGTCTGGAGTATAAAGACATCTTTGAAATTTACGAGACTGTCGGAAAAATTTTTTGTTACCCTTCACGTCTTCTTAAAACTTTGATTCAGAACCAAAAGGTGAATCCCGCTAGAGCGTGCCTGGCTTATTAAAGATCATAGAAGTCATAGAATTGCCTCTTTTTCTGACTTATCCCATTCAGGTTTTTCTAATTCCAAAATAAGAGAAGTCAACTCATTCAATACGAGGAAGATCTCTTTCATCTTTTGTCATTCTGGAAGTATATCATTAAACTCTCTAAAAGTTTCATATATACCAATTTTCTGGATTCTATTTTTCATCTCTGTTTCGAGCTGAGATAGTACAGTCCGATACATTCGGATATCGGTATATCTTATCATACATTTCTCCTGAAGGGAATCTATAAATCCCCAATCATTTCCTTTGCCTTCTAGTGTTATAAGCTCAAAGTTTGAGTATTTTTGGATATTTCGAATTATAGAGTAACAGAGGACTCTAAAGGCTGAGTCTTTTCCCGATCATGTTGATCATGAAAATCGACACATAATTAAATCTGAGCTCTGAATCGAGTATTTTTGGTATACCATGACTCCATTCATGAATTCTGGATAAAAGCCAAGTACAAGCTCGCCTTTCTTGATATCGAAATTATCGAGATCAAGATACTGATTTTCCCAATACTTGTCCTTATTGAAGAATTCAATTTTAAGATTTTCCCCCGTATCTTTTACACTGAGCTCAAAGATCGAATCCTCATCGTTATAACATGGAAGGACTCGGAGAAATTCTGTCTTATCCTCTATGATTTTTGATTTCAGTTCACGAGCCTTATTCTCTCAAATATTTATAGAGAGGGAGATATACTTGTCACTACACTCTATAGGATTCGCGAGACTGATACAGTCATCATTTTTTGTCATCTTATGTATAACCGCATAGAGGTTTTCCATGGTTGTCTTATAGGAGAATGGAAGAGCTATGAGATATTTTTCTTTATTCGTGAAGCTGTTTTTACTGATATTCTGGAAGAACTGTACGTGAGCTTTCCATATACTGAGATAGTCGGTATTTTTTACGCTCATCGATAGAAGTCGAATATAAGCTCTCATAACGAAAGCTCTCACATCAGACTTTCCTGAGAAAATACTCGCATGAATATAGGAATAGATACTCTTCAAGAAATTCATCAGGAAATGGGAAATATCTTTGCCAGATTTCTTAAGAATACGAAAAGCGATAAATAGAAGTAAGCCACATGATGCCCAGAAAATAATTTCAGCCAAGAACTTAGAATTTATAGCGTCACTATTCGCTAGACTCGCGACAAAACCAATATGAATAAGTTCGAAGATATCTTTTTGCTCACTACTCAGAGTGGGAATAGACTCAGATCCAAAGTTTAATATCTTATCTAGTAAATGAAGACTATAGATATAGAGTCAAAGGAAAATAATCATCAGAAATGGGAATACGGCAAAGAGGAGAGCAAGGAATTTTTTCATATTAATATATGATTAGAGTATAGATTTGTATCGACGTGTACACCATGGATACGCAAGAATGATACAAAATAAGTGCACAAAAAGCAATAGTATAAAGTTACATTTGTAAATTGTCAATATATTGAATTCACGAAAAAGGGTGGTTTTGATATCAAAACCACCCTAAAAGTGCCCTAATTATAGCATTTCCCAAAAAATGGGTTTTTCGAAAAATTCACGAAGATTTCACATTCGTAACGTAATTTGAGTCCAAAAAAATCTATTTTTGCTCATAACTACAAAAATCTCTCATTCATCGCCCCCTCAAATTCACTCTCTTTATCCTTATTGTAGAATGGCAATCCGATAAGCTGATACGATCCGAAATTTATCTCTAGTATTTTCGCTTGATCTTCGATCTCTAGTAAGAATTCTTGTTTCCACCATTCTCATGAGTTCTCATATTCTCACTCGCTATCCTTAAACTGGTTTCATTTTGGCTCGATAAAGATCTGATATGTCATAGGCTCTTTCGTATCTTTATCTTTCATGAAGAGTATGAAGTCAGGCTCGAATCGATCTCATGTCCTGAAAGAGTATATCGCAACTGTCCTTTCATTTCGGACAAGATAGATATCAGTATATTTCTTTTCGAGCTCTTGCATCTTCTTTTCGAATAGTCATACGAAATCCTCCTCCTCAGACGTGCCATTTATCTTTTCGAAGACAAACCAATCTTTGTTTTTCGAGAATCCCTCGACTCATAACTCTACTTTTATCGCTTTCTCGAATGGATACTTTGAGATATTTTTCGATACAAAAGTTTTTGTGCCCTCGTATTCGATTTTCTTATCCTTTATTTCGACTTCGAGCATAGAGAGAAGAGCCGATACGCCTCTGAGCTTATCTTCGCTCGTCAGATTATCTAGGATCTCACTAGAGCTATAAAAATCGATAGTTATCCCTCAGAGATATTTTTCTGATTCGATGAATTCATCGATACTAGAGAGTTTTCAGAGAAATCCGCTGATATTTGAGAATTTGTAGAAATCGTTTCTCTGGATTGCTTTTCTCACGATCCTTTTATCGAGATTACTTACGAGTATACTTTTTGGCTCTTTCTCGATTCTGAGCTCTATTTTCTTCTCTTCAAATGCCTCGATATCATCACTCTTCCCCGTAAAGATATCCTTAAACTCAAAACGCTTTGTCTGGAGTCCGATTTTCTCGAAACTATCGATATCCGAATAGTCTTTTTCTTGTCTCGTATTCGTGAAAATCACTCACTCTTTATAGAAAGTACTCTCTTTGAATGACTTCTTGAATTCGAGTGAGAAATCTTTCTTCTTCGTCTCATCCTCAGTCATACCGACTTTTATGAGAGCTTGCGTGATCTCTGATATATACTTACTATCGAAGCTCGTATGATAGTAGAACGTTTCTAGAACTCTCAGATCATCCGTTTTATTATCGAATTTTCTCTTATACTTATCTTCTCCGATTGCTTTCTCTGTCGTGAATGGGAAATATCTCGCCCCTCGTCCTATAAGCTGAGCCTCACTCAGGGTCGTCTTCCCTGCCTGATACTCTCCGTTCTTTTGCCATGTGCCGTCACGAGTCTCATAGAGACGGACGATATCGAAGAGATTCAGCACGTCCCACCCCTCGTTTAGTTTCTGGACTGCAAATACGGCACGTATCCTATTATTCTTATCTTCAAGAGTATTCAAAAGGATCTGATTTTTCCCTGCTTCACTATCATCATTCGCACTGATACAGTTCTCAGGAGAAAAATCATCTTTGAGCTCGTTTACGAGAGATTCGAGACTGAGTATATTTTCATCGAAAAATCGAAATGCCTTTACGATAATTTCAGAGTTCGCCTTGTTTTTGATATTCTGTATTTGCTCGACTCTGAGATCTTTTATCAGTCTTTCCAGATTTACGAGATTCGCTTCACTTTCTGCAACAGTTTTTTGAGCCTTAAAAAGTATGACAGGCTTACAAAGTATCTTATTTTTCTCTGCAATCTTGAGTCGGTATTGACTAAGTATGAGAGCTTGGAGTATACGATCATCTTGACTCATATCCGCCTTGAGGATATCCACTTCTTTACTATATCAGTCGAGTCGGAATTGTTTCAGATCGTACTTATAGATGATTTTATCGAGATATTTTTCGACTATATACTCATTCGAGAGATCGATAGTCGCCGTGAATTCGAGAAGTATATTTTCTATATGAGATCCGAGTATCTGCATGACGGTATTTTCCCATGAGGTTTTCTCTTCCTCTTCTCATTTGCTGAGTTTTCCACTCTTTGTGGACGAATTGATATGATGAGCCTCGTCCGAGAGTATCACGATTTTCTTATCTTCGAAGTCCTCATACGAGAGTCCATTTTCTTTGATCGTATTTAGATCAGTATGAAGCCCCTGAATAGTCGTGAATTTGATATTGATATTTTCAGACATATTGCTCGAAAAGTTCGATACTTCTTTTATATGTATATGTTTTCCGTCAAATACGATCTTATCATGAAAGAGATACTTCGAAGAGTTCGAATCGAGAAAGTTCACTTTCGTCTTCTCTATGACAGTCGTAGAGTTCACAAAAAAGAGAAAATTCCTATATCATTTCTGATAGAGTTCCAAAATCAGTCCTGCCATGACATAGGTCTTTCCACTTCCTGTCGCCATGTTATAGAGCAAGTGAATAGGAAGTTTTTTGTTCTTATAGCTCTCAGTATAGTACGAGAAACGAGCAAAAGCCTCTTTCTGATACTCTCTCATCTCGAATTTTTCATTCAGATTTTTCAAGAGACTGAGAGGGATATCTTTATCGAGTACGTCCATTTCTGACAGCGTATCGAATTTTTGATAGAGAAATTGTTTTTCTTGCATTATATTATAGATTATCTCTTAAATTTTTTATAGTTGTATCCAGTTTCTTTATAAGATCAGAGTATGTAATTATTTCGAGTCAATTACTAAAATTTCTCTGTAAGCTTATAAAATTCTCTTCCCATATAGGGTCATCAAAATGTCTCGTTCAAATTACGATCATAGACTTTGCCACTTTTCCCTTTTGTATTCAGATCCTTTGAAAATCATCATCAGTTTCAGATTTATTTTCAAGTCAGTTTCTATAATGTGAAATCTGAGGAATTGATCGAGCAATATCAGCAGAAAGATGATACTCTGTACTTTTTCATCAATTCATATTATCGACTTCTTTGACTTCAAAAACTTCCTTACATGGAGATTTTAGCTCTATTATGACATGCTCATTTTTGTCCTCAGATAGACGCGTCAATATATCAAATCTTTTTCGACTAAGCTCTCCCTGACTCTTGTGGCTGATAAACTCTAAGCCGAAGATGAGACAACGAGATTTTCTACATTTTTTAATCTCATCCTCCGTGCAAGAAATAATATTTCATAAATCGTCTATCTTTCAATCAATCCAGTTCTGAATAAACGTTTCATTTTTGTCTAAGTTTGCTTCGAGAAATAGCTTATACTGTTCTAATATTTCTATCTGTACTCTAGGGTAATTTTCGAGAATAATTTTTTGTTTATTTGGATTCTTAGCAAACTCTATAAATGCTGTGAGAAACTCATCATCTGAATAATCATCAATTTCACGAGTGGGCATAGATATACCCTGCATCTGTCCTATTTTTCTTATAAAACTGTCTTTTTGTTCTTGTGAGAAATTTTTGATCCTTTCCAAGATTTCCTCATCAGTAGAATTTGCAATTATTCATTTCTTCTCTTCATCTGTATAGTCTCTTAGTCATCGTGAGAAAAAAGCCTGTGCCCTATTTTTTCAGTTCTGTCAGATATTCTTACAAAATTCCTGATATTTATAGAGATTCACTACTAGCCTATCTCAGTCCTGATAAAAGTCGTCTATCTGGTCAATAGTAATATGGATTATACTAGTAGCATTATTTCTTTTGAAATGGATAAGACTCTTATAATCATCGAATGTATTTCGCTTATGACTATGGATAGTTCTAATATCAAAATCGAATAATAAAGTAATTCAATCCTTATATGATTCCGTAAATGTAAATCTAGAGAAATTCATACAATTAAAATAAGGATAAATTATCTTGTTCTTCTGTTATAATTTGAATATCAGTAAACCTTACACTTGGTTTCTTCTCTTTAAATTGTCAGTCCTTATCCATTCTATCAATAACTCAGGTCATTTTGACTTTTGAGAAAAAATGAAGTTCATCACTAGAAATGATTTTATCTTTAAAAGAAGCCAATGTTCTATTTAGAGGAATGCATCTTAAAACATGTCAGTTATATCTAAAGCCTATCGTACTAGTACTTTCAGTCGTTCTAGTAATCTCTCATTCCAGTTCAACATTTTCTCAATGCTGTAACTCTGGAAGAATAATATCATTCTCACTTTCTTCCTGATAGAAGTAATGTTTTTCATTTTCTGTAATTCTCACACTTTCAATTCTATCTCCGTCAATAGATCCTATTTCCAATATCCTTTCTTTTTCGATCAGTTTTACATTCTTTTGAAAAATTTTATCTGGAAATTCCAAAAATAAATCATACTTATCTTTTGGAATAAAAAGATATTCTCATTTTTCATTCGGTATTCATATTTCTGTATTATTATTTCTGAAAATTATTCATTCAAGGCGTCGATTTTTACTATTTTTTAGATGAGAAATTACCTTTACAAGCCATTGAATAGAAATAATTGCTCAGTTAAAGATTTTTTTTACATCTTTCGCGGGTCAAGTCTCTAAGAATCAATCTTTTCAGGCTGTTTCACCTACTGTTTTTAGATAAGAATATACTCATCCAATCGAAGCGAGTCATAAGATGATTTCCCATGATCCTTTTTTTATCTGAATAGGAAGTTCAAAATTTGCATTTGATAATTGTACTTCCTCTTTTGCTATGAAATAGCGTATCATCTCATCAAATCCTATAATTGCCTCTGCTGATTTCCTAGCATCAAAAAATCAATCATCAACTAATTTTCATGAATATTTAAGATATCCTATAGTTTCAGACGATTCCATATCTCGATTATTTTACATTATAAAAATCCCTATTTATCTTCTTTTCTTCATCACTTACTCCATTCTTGGTATCATCGATCTCACTCATATTCACATAGAGCATATTTTTATCAAGTAGCTCGATGAGGAATTTCTTTTGATCTTCGATACTGAGCTTTCCGAATTCATCGATATTCGTATCGATACTTTTGATATCGATCGTATAGTTTACGAATCCGCTCTCTTTTATCTCTTCATAAATCCTCATGAGCTCTTCACTTCTTTCTGATTTCTGGATTTTAGCTATATAGTTTTGATTATCTCTCTTTAGCTCAATGTAAATAAAATTTTCATTGCTATTATTCTTTTGAATAACCTTTTTAACTCTTGGATAGGTTACGGTATTAATGTAGTTCATTTGTTCTACCATTATAAATCTTCTATTACCATTATCTTCTTTGTTTAATTCAATAACTGCATGTGCCGTTGTTCAACTACCTCAGAAAAAGTCTAAAATTATATCATCTCATGAGGTCATTAATTTGAGCGTATCTATAACAGCATATAGTGACTTCGGAAAGCTAAACTCTTTAGAACCGAGTATTTCTTCAAGAAGCTTAGTTCCAAAATGGTATGCATGATATTCTTTCTTGATCCAATGAGTTTTAATTACCTGATTTTCTCTAAGTTTTTCATATAAAACAATGCCATGATCTTGCTTCTCTACAACTATACTCTTTTCATTTGCAAGTTTCATGAAAGTAGCTGGTGTGGTTTTCCATGTTCTCTCTACACCTTTCTCTGTTATTGGAAAAACCTCAAAATATGATGATTCTTTTGAAAGACTAAATTGTGTCAGATCAGGACTGACATAAATTGGATAATAGAAATGCTCTTTATTTTCTCTTAAACTATACTTTCAGTCAGTTAATCGAATAAAGTTTTTAAGTCTAAATTTACCATTGTCATCCTCTTCACAGAAATTTTCAGCAATACTTTTATCTAAAATAACTCTTTCAAAATCAGCAAATTTCTTATTTTTTGCATACACTAACATAAACTCATTTGACGTGCCAAAAAATTTCTCTTGATTGCGTCACTCGGGCTTATGTACGATAGTGACAATTCCTACTCTATTATCTCTACCAAATATTTCATCTCATAAGAGTCACACATAAAATAATTCAGAATGATCTATTGTTATAGCAATAAAACCGTCTTCCCTTAGAAATTGCTTTGCAACTTCTAATCTATTCTTCATAAATGTAAGCCATGTGGAATGATTAAACGTATTATTATATGCAAAAGTATTACTATCACTAGCAGTATTATACGGCGGATCTATATAGATCAGTTTCACTTTCCCTGCAAAGTTACTTTCGAGACTATGGAGAGCGAGGAGATTATTTCACTTGATTATGAGATTATCTTTTATCGTACCATTCTCATCTCTTGTAAATTTCTCTATATTATGCTCGCCGTCCTTATCTATCCGTTTCGCATTCGTGAAGACCTTCTCATCGAGAAGCCTATCGATATCATCGCTTCCGAGTATCTCATTATAAAAAACCTCATCTCTTTTCGAGTCTTCCTTATCCTGTCCTCATGCAAGAACGCCGTCTTTATAAGGGAAACTCAGTACTACTTCATTCGAATCTGAGAGGAATTCTCATCTTGCATTCGTGAGTCCGATCTTATTTTTGAAACTTGTATAACTATCAGGAAGGAACTCTTTATTATTCACGAAACGGATAAACTTCCCACTATCAAAAACGATCACATCTTTGATCTTGATAAAAAATACTTCTCTCGTTTTTTCATCATCGAGAAGAAGTCCTATGAGATTTTCATCGAGTTTCTCCGCTTGCTCTCGTATGGTATTTCTGAGAAGATCTCATTCCTGAGAGACGAATCTATCATCTTTTTTGAGTACTTCGATGACGATTTTCTGTAAATCCTGCATAGACATTTTTTTATTAAAAAACTAAAATTTGATATTAAATTTGAGTACTTCGCTTATTTTCCTCAGTTTCAGAAATGTGATATTCGTCTCTCCTCTCTCTACCATACTTATATAGCTTCTATCTATTCACGCCTTTTTTCAGAGGCTCGATTGACTCATTTTCATTTCCATTCTTCTTTCTCGTAGCATCTTTCAGAGCTCTTCTAATAAATCTTTGTCTGTTTTTTCCATAATAGAACTATGTAAAGTACCAGTAGAATATATTCAGAATAGCGAAATAAGCAAATCATGAAATTTGTAGAATATACTCTACAAATAATATTGACTTTATGCTATTATTATGGTACTATATTCACAATACGGCGAATTATTACTTTTTCCAAAAAATGCCAAAGAAACTCAAAGAACGAATATTTCGATACTTCTTCCTCCAAAATACAGAGAAAGAGACTGAGGAACTGAAAAAAGAACTTACCGAAACACTCAGAGAGATCGTACTCAGAAAGGGATTTATCTTCTTCGAGATTCTTTTGATACTACTTGTTCTCTCGATTATCTTGAATATCGTACAATACTTTTTAAGTAAATAGATCTATGGAAAAGAAAGTAAATATCTGAGTCTATATACGAGTAAGTACGCTAGAGCAAAGCAAGAACTGACACGGCAAAGATATGCAAATGGATAAGATCAAGAAATTTATCGACTATAATTCGGATAAGTGATATTTTTATAATGAAGACTTCGTCTATAAAGATCTCGGAATATCTGGAGGCAAAGATGAAGACGAGAGACCATGACTCATGAAGATGAAAGAGGATATCAAGAATGGAAAAATCCAAGCTGTGATAGTCTGGAAGCTGGATAGGCTCGCTCGGAATACAAAAGTGCTCCTTTGACTAGTAGACTTCTTCAATCAGCATAATATCATATTTATTTCAGCAAATGAAAGCATAGAAACGGCTACTGCAAGTGGGAAATTCTTCCTTACGGTACTCTGAGCACTTGCGGAAATGGAGAGGACGACCAATGCCGATAAGATGACGGCGTGAAAAATGGAAGCAGTCAAAAAATGAATTTTTGCAATCTGAGGGAGTCCATGTTATGGATACAAGAAAAATCTCGAAACGAGAAATGTAGAGATATTTCCAGAGGAAAAAGAAGTCGTTTTAGAGATTTTTGATCTCTATGTGAACCAAAGTAAATCCATATCTGAAATCAGTAAAATACTCACTTCTCGTGGTGTCGGGACGAGCTATGATATAAAGCTCGGAAAAGAACGGAAAAACATCAGACACAAAGGAAAATGGTCACCGACTCAGCTCTCTCAAATACTCTCGAATGAATCGTATACGTGAGCTATGTGGGTCAATAAGACTATGAAAGAAGAATATACGATAATCTCTCCAGAAACAGGGAAAGAAGTGAAAAAAGAGCGACGAATAGAAAAACCGAAAGAAGAATGGCTTCTTATGAATGTCGAGCCGATCATAAGCGAGAAAGTCTTCCTAAAGGCTCAAGAAAAGCTCGTCACGAATAAGTACAAGTTCAATAACAATAATAAGCCTGTCATCAATCATCTCTTCGCCTGACTCGTAAAATGCTCATGCTGAGCGAATTATAAGGCGTATAGAGAAAAGGATAAGTCGTGAGAACATAAGGTATATTATCGATGTACTCACTCTCAGTCAAAGTTCGGAGAAGAAAAGTGTCGAAATTCTCAGGTACGAGAAACGGCACTTATAGAGGGTATATACGACCATATAAATCAATTCATCAAAAATCCGAAAAATATCATCGATGAGTATCTCAAAGAAAATACAGACAAGAAAGAGGAAAAGAAGTACAAAAAAGAAATAGACGAGAATAGTATCAAAATACAGGATCTCTATAAGGTAGTGGAAGAGTTATTTGATAATCTGACAAGCGAAAGAAATACTTCTTTCAAATCCATTATCCAAAATAAGATCGATACAAATAGAGAAAAGATAGAAAACCTAGAATGAAGAAATAAGGAACTCTCTGAGCTTATAAGAAGTCAAAATGATATCATCGAGAGCTCAAAGGAAATTCTGAGTTTTTCAGAAAAGATGAAAGGAAAAGATATCAATACATTCTCTCGTGCCGATCAGATAAAGCTTATTCATCTCATGGTCAAGAAAATAGTCATAAATACCGATGAAATAGACGTATTTTATACCTTTGGAAACGATGATGAAGACGAGGACGAAAGAGACGGCGGAAGTGATGATGATAGCCCTTTGTTAGAATGAAAAACAACCAAAAAAGGTTTA
>JAYWFD010000028.1:0-6746 GCA_043778965.1 Candidatus Altimarinota bacterium | reverse complement strand
CACTCAGCAGAGGTCGACTGCGTATACTCATAGCATCCATCGATAAATTCCTTCACTCCTCGCTCTTCGATCTCTTTGTTCGACTTAAGTCCGAGCTTTTTCTGTACTTTCTCCTCGATTGGGAGACCATGGCAGTCCCATCACCACACGCGATCGACACGCTTCCCTCGCATCGTCCAGTATCGTCCGACGACGTCTTTCACGATCGACGAAAGGAGGCTTCCATAGTGCGGAGTCCCAGTTATGAATGGAGGACCATCGTAGAATCTATATGGATTGTCCGCAGGTCGTGAGTCTATCGATTTCTGGAATGTATCGTTCGCTTTCCAGTAGGCGAGCACTTCTGATTCGAGTGCTGGGAATGATTGTTTGGGAGAGATAGTTGGGAACATAGGTTTTTGAGAGTTAAAAAGTTTTGATTTTTTAAAAGCAAGTCTACTTATCCTTATTTTTATCTATACTTCTAAATTGATAATTATTTATTTCAGAGCTATCACTCAAGTAAGTTATCAATTCTTGAAACAAGTTTAATAAACAGTTAATTTCAATAATAATTTCAGCTGTCGGTTGTCTGCTATATTGTGTATATCACGATTCTGATTTTATCATACTACCTGATTTATCTGTATTAAAATGAGTAATTCAATTATTTATTCATCAAATATATTTCTTAATCGAATTTTGTTTTTCTCGTATTTCTTTTATAACTTTTGAAAAATTTTGAAGTCTGGTATTTTCATGATCAGAATAGTTTTTTTTATTATAATGTGATAGGAGACTATTAAATTCATCTTCTATGAACTGTTCTAAAAAAGTGATAATAGATGAAGTTTTCGTATCCTTATCAACTAGATTACGAAGTATCATGCTAAAATATGAATCTGTTGCTCTATTATAGAGAATTATAAAATCAGAACTTAGCTCAGACTTTTCTAATATCGTTTGATTATATGTTTCTATATTCTGTTGAATTAATAAAATCCAATCAATCATTATTTTTAGATCTAAATTAGATTTCATAAATAAAAAGCACACAAAATAAACTTGCGTGCTTTTGGCTCTCTTTCGAGAGAGGTACCACCGAAAGCTTGCGAAGCAACCCTGAGCGAAGTCGAATGGGGCTGCCTCTTACTTGATTGTATTCTATGACGGGAATTCCCGCAGGATTCTATTCTCATCTCTCATCTCGGTGCGCCCGGCTTACTAGTATACCAGGCACATCGAAACGAGAGATGATTTCTTTCCTGAGCTCGCGGGTGATAGCCGCTCGATCGCTTTTAACTAGATAGTAGTATATTGACGACGGGGGTGAAAAGCAAATTAAAAAGTGAGTAAATCTCGAGAAACTCTAGGTTACTTTTTCATCTCACCAAAGTGAGATGTTGTGAAGGAAATGCAAGGGATTATCTTTCTTTTACGAGTCCGATACCACTGATGTTATAGTAGTTATATCCTCATGTTCATGAATAGTCTAGATTTCGGACTGCGAAGCTCTGAAGATAGAGTTTCACATCGAGGGATCTTCCTGAGAGAGCAAAGGTGAGATCCTTTTGATCGAGTCATGTAGGAGTCGTCGTGTTCACGAGGTCAGCGGGAGGAGCAAATGAAAGTGGGAGAGTATCGCCAGTTCCCCGATGATAGAGTGCTACTCGGGTATCTGGATTCATCGTGATATAAGGGTAGACTCCGTTCAATCCTGTTTCTTTGATATTTACGATGTTATCCCCTTCCCCATAGACTCGGACAAGCTTCGTATATCCAGCTTCAAGGGAGAGTGGATATGGGGCATCAGGCTGATATTTCGTATTATACTGGATATATTTTATATTTTTTTCATTCTCATAGGCATAGGATTGCTGTACTTTTATCGCATTTGTGACAGCACTCACGATCTCCCATTGATTCATACCAGGATATACAGCTCACGTTTTGGTATTCCATTTTTTCCAGTCGGTTTCGGCTTGGATACTTGGAGTAGCGAGCTCCTTTGCGAAGAGGTCTTTGATCCTTCAGCACTCAGAAAAGTCACAAGCATAGTCGATCCCCGAATAGATATCATCTGAGAGTTCTTTCGAGATATCTTTGGGGCTCGTAAGTGGCACGATAACACCTTCTCGAAGGATATGTGCAGATTCAAGATTGCGAAGCAGTCGACTATACTGTCTCTCTAGTGGCACACTATAGACAGACCATGGACCGACCGATATGAGAAGAGAGATGAGAGTGAGTGAGGCAGTGATGATGGCGAGAGATTTCTTCTTGCTCACGAGGAGATAGACCGAAACGAGGAGAAGCCATACTCCAAATATGACGACGAAATATCGATTCATCGTGAGATCATACTGAGCAATACGGATCCATATCGCATATGCAAGCATGAACACTTGAGGTATGACTGCAAAAGGGAAAAACTTACGAAATATACGTACGGTATCACTCTCTTCCTCATACGGTTTCGAAAAAATATAGGCAAGATACCCAAATGTCGAGAATCCGATCACCATCCAAGAGATCATCCCTTTTGGCCAGTCTTGGAAGTTCATGAGGACTTTCGCGCTATAGGCATAGAGGATGAGAAAATATATGAATATAAATGGTACAGCGACATATCGTATCAGGAATGAGAAAAAACGATTGATCTCATAAGACTTCTGATCGAGATCCCCTTTGCGAGGAAGGGCGATGAGTCCATAGAGTGGGGCGATGAGTGCGAGTGATACGACTGCCCAGTTTCCATAGACTTTTCCTTGATCGATGATATCGTATCCTATATCGAAGAGTGCTATCACCGAGGCAATCGCTATGAATCAGAGCGCTATAAGAGATCCTCCGACGATGCCTGACATGAGAAATACCCAAGCGATACGAGAAAAATAATTCGTATACTCGATGCTCTCTGATTCTTTGCTGTGAAGTCGAGAGATATATGGAGCAAAAAAGAGAAAAGATACGAATCCCGTCAAATGCAAAAGGAAGTATGATACTGACTCGACTCACCAGTCAGTCGTAGGATCTACCGTAAGATAAAACACTATACCATATACTATAGGGAGTATCATGAATATTTGGAAGAGCTTGTTTTTCTTCTCGCTTTCGAGTGAAAGGATGACTCCAGTCGAGAGGAAAAATGCCACAATACAAGAAAGGATAACTCTACTTATCCAGAGATCTTCTGGAGCGACATCGACGTTCACGATATAGAAGAGGAATCCGGCAAGGACGAGAAGTATGAGCGTCGGAAGTGGAAATCTTGACCTGAGTACACCGAAAGATGCCTCAAGTTGCTTACGAGAAAAAAAAGTAGTAAAGCTATTCATAGGAGAAAGTGGTGAAGAATAATGTATTGTCTTCGGATTACTGATTCTCTGATTATGTATTACTGACTATGTTTCGACTTCATGATCTCTGTAAAAAGCTCGACAAAGTGAGATTGTCCGACAAAGTGTCCTCGATCATGGAGTGTATGAAGTGTCGAACCTACGAGATTCACATGGAACTTCACGCTATGATCATAGGGTACGACGCTATCATCAGGCGAAGCCCATATATGGATATGCTTCGCTTGATCATGAAAGTGTGGAAGTGCCTGTGGAGCAAAACGAAATGACCCAAGCGATTCTCCTTTCAATCCTGTATCATCATAAATAGGAGATATGAGATGGAGGGTATCTATATGTCGTGGAAAGAGGTTTTCCGTGAGATATTTGACGAGGAATGTCGCCCCGAGAGAGTGTCAAACGAGGATGAGCTTCGAAGTCTCGGCTTGAGCATTTTTGTTCATGACTCGATCGAGTGTACTTTGTTCTCACTGAGGGATCGACGTAATATATCGAAAATATTTTTCGAACCATACCTTCCATTCACTATATTTCGCATTCATGATATTCGGCATATCAGGACGGATAATATCAAAATGATCAGAAAGTCCATCGGAGAGCCACTTCTTCCAGCTTGGGAGCTTCGCCATGATATCCCAATCACAGTTCTCCATCCACTCAAGCGCTTCCTTATCATTATTATATGTATTTCCTCCATCGATGAGGATGATCTGATGCTTTTTCATATACAAAATCCTTTAGAATAGCTCTATTTTAAGAAAAAACTATGCAAAAGCAAATGAGATAAGTGCAACAGTCATACAAGCAAAAACAAAAGCTTTTCGGAGAGTAATCGTTTCTTTGAGGACTAAAATACCATATAGCGCTGTGATGATAGCATGTGTGTTAGAGAGTGCGACGACATATCATGGATTCGGAGAAAGGGATATGGCTGTCATCACTCCGAGATACCCTATACCTTGCGTGATACCGATAAAAGAGAGTACTTTAATATTTTTCCTAAAAAAGTGAAAGTGTGGTCATTGAAAATAGAGAAAGCTAAAAAAGAAGAGAGATACGAGTGCTGTAGTCTGGTTGAGAAGTGTATAGAGTGATGAAGAGACTTGTTCCATAGCTATCTTATCGAGAACGCTTCCAAATCACATGATCATGTATGAAAATATTGCAAAGATAAACGATTGAAAAGATATTTTTGCATGTTCATGTTTCCAGAAAAGTACGATGATACCTATACTGATCGCTCATAGTCCAACAAATCCTCAGAATGAAGGAGTTATACCATATATCATCCATGTTGCTAGGAGTGCTGTCACAGGAACTATCGGGGCAAGCATACCAAAGAGTGAGAGCGGCAAATGTTCCATAGCCTTATAATACAAGACTATAAGAAGTGGATATGTGAAGAAGCAGTAGAGTAATACCCACCAAAGATTGTGCGACATGATCCCCTCGAAACTTCTTGAGAAGATTCACCAAATCAAAAATGCTGTCACCACTGAGCCTACACGAATCATCCATCACATAACTCACCCAATACTAGAAACAAGTTTCTTTTCTTGGATTTTTCGACTCGCGAGTATCATCGCAGATGTGAGGGCAAAGAGGATCCACATGGAAAAATATTTGATGAATAGTATGACTAATAGGGACTCTCAGAGAGAGCCTCTTCTGTAAATGGTCATTTCCCGAAAGCTGGATTCACGAAGAGAACGATTGATCCTCTTTCTAGATTTCCCGACTCTTTGATAACATCGTGTGTCAGGGGCATGAGAGGATAGGATACATAGGTATTCCAGTAGTCAGTCGGAAATATCTTAAGTGCGAATTCTTCGTACTGTATTGGGGCGATGGATCCATCAGGTAAGTAGAACCTCAGTCATGGATCTGTCTCATAGAGCGTGATGGTGAATATGCCCCTATCAGTATGTGGCTTCGCGAGATATTCACAGGATTCTTTTGGACGATACTGGAGTATACGGGCATTACTATTGGTCTCTCCAGTGTCGCTATACACTGACTCTTTTTTTGCATATCAGAGGGCTAGGAGTCCATCGAATATCTCATGGACGAGTATATCGAGTTCACTGTATACCAGATCCATAGCATCGATAAACTCTCTATAAGATCTATTCTCTCGGAGAAAGTCATGATCCTGGATATGAGGATTGTAGTGGAAATAACACTTCTCATCGAAACCCTCACTCATGGATTTGTCACGGAAACCGAGACTAAATCTCTGTGCTGGATCATATCGGACATCGACTGACTCGCGTACCGAGAGAGGAGTTTCTTTGATAAATACTCGAAATGTATCGATACATTTCTGAAATTGATCCTTTGAAATCGTATAGGGTATCGTCGCATATCAGTGCTCTGTCAGTGCCTGGAGAAGAATATTGATATCCATAGAAAGTAGATTAAGAAATTTGGGTCTTGATATGGGAATAGATCCTTCTGAAAAGCTCTTCTTCTGTTCCCGTATTTTCGATCACAATATCAGTCATATCGCATATTGTTCCGAGCTCTTTCTCGGTAGTGAGCTCTTCCTGTTCGAGAAATTCATCGAGTGTCAGAGAAATTTCATCGTGTTTCTCTCAGCGCATACGGATCCTCTCGAAACGAATATCAGGAGGTGTATCGATGTAGATGAGCATCGCATCAGTCAATTCCATGATCTTCTCGATCACATTTACCTTTCGTGGTCAGTCGAAGATGATTATCGTATCATTAGATTTTTCTATATATTGCTCGATAGCTCGGAGAAAAATATCCTCTCAAAAGGTCGATCGCAGGAGTCAGCTCATTTTCGCGAAGTTTTCCCGAGTTTCTGCTATCTCGAATTCCCTGAGAAAACCCCCAGGAATACTCGAGAGCCGAAAAATACTCCCCCCTGTTTGCTCATAAATATATCATGAGACTATTCACTTGCCACTTCCGATAGCTCCACAGATGATGAATGATTGTTTCATTATTTCTGGTAATACTGACTAAAGTGTGGAACAAGGGCTGCCTTGGTTGCCTGGATGAAGGATTCACTTCGTGGGAGGAGTCATTCTGAGAACAGTCAGAAGGATCACTCCTTATCCCCGACAGAGGATTCCCCATAGACGGATTCTACGATCTGTTCAAGGTCTCTGTTTTTCCCGTCAAAGAGATGTTCTACTATCTTCTGTGGAAGCTGCAGATGACAAGAGTATCCATAGTGTCACTTCCCTTCCTGATCCTCAATATATACGACTCAGACCAGCCAATATTCCCCTCCTTCATAGTCTCTATAGACTCCCCCCTCCATTCCGACGAAGTAATCGGCATCGGGTCTCTCTCTTCGAGTGAAGACGGCTCGGTTACGAGCTCCAGTCCTGATTTCCCCGAGTGTCGTCGGCATATCAGAAACTCATGATGAGACTG
>JAYWFD010000027.1:0-17738 GCA_043778965.1 Candidatus Altimarinota bacterium | reverse complement strand
AATAGAGAACCTATTTCCTAAAAAAATACCAGAAAGTATACTTTCTGGTATTTTGTATGGGCAATGAGATTTTGAGTGAGAGTTTTTGGGACGGACTCCAAGTGGAGTCTTTTTTAAAACAGATATATATCAACTTGGGTTATCCTCAACTATACCTCTTCGTTATCGAGTTTTTCTTTCTCTTCTTCATGCGTCACAGGACGACCCATAGAGATGAGCTTCACGATACCCAGACCGATGAGCCAGTACATGAAGATCGCGAGAAGTGTACTCCATTCGAAGACGCTTCACTCCACTACAGGAGTCGGGAATACAAGACGAAATGGCTCTATGAAAACTCTCGTGAGCTGGTAGATCATCTGTGTGAAACCTGCTCCAGCATTTGCCTGGAGGAGCTTCAGGACAAATCGGAGTACCAGGAGTATCTCAAGTATAGAGACGAAGAACCATATTGCACGTGTGACGCGAAATATCTGTTTTTCTCGTGTGCCAGATTGAGTATATGTATCCATAAAGAAGGGGTAAAATACTGAAACAGTCGAGTAGCTATTTTACTCTTTATATTCTGATAAGCAAGGTATTCTTATATGGATCTTATATGGATCGTACTTCCCTTTTTATATTTAAAAATTCTCATAAAAGTTTGCATTGAAGTAAAACTAAATATAGTGATAGTAATTGATGGCTCTCAGTTATAGAGTCTCCATCTCCACATTCCCCAATATTCCTCAATTCATCATGCTAAAACTCGTATTCTTATTTCTCATGTTTCTCTCTTCTTGTTCTCATGCATGATCTCAGATACGTGAGGATAATGTGCCACCTTCTGATGAGAAAAATAAATCTATCGTGTATAACTTCCTCTGAGCTTTCGAGATCGATCCTGAGAAAAATCCCCTCACAGCACCACTTATAGAGATCCAAAAATCATGCGAAGGAAAAGATTTCCTCGACTATAGAAATTGTTTTCTCGATGCGATGAAAGAAAGACGGGAAGAGATAGTCCACACTTCCGAGCAGGAGGAGTTCATCAGCTTATTTTCCGAATCACTCACGAGAGAGATAGAGTACTATCCATATTACCAGAAACTTGCAGAGATGCGATATCCCGAGAAGGATGTATATCTCGGGGAAAGTGACTGCTTTATCGTAGGTACAGGTTCATTTTCTACCGAATATGATGGAAATGTATCTGGATCAATAGGTATAAAACTTTCATATACTTCTGCGAATAGGGGAAATCTGATTCGGACATTTCCTTCGTGGAAGGATGCCCTGAAATATGATAGTACGAGTTTTACGGGGAATTATTTTGATCCTGATCATCCCTGTCTCTATCGGACTTTTGGTCCTGCCTATGGGAATATCATCTTCACAGAAACCGTATGAGATGATCTCTATATATTTATCAAAGTAGGGGAATGAGCAGGAAGTGGAGAATTTGATTATTCGATTTTTGTCTATAATATGAGAACCCAAAACTATAAGCATATCGGAAGTTTCTGGGCTTGGAGTGGTATCGTCCCATTCGAGTACAATCTCAATCTCGAAAAACAAAAAATTTGACCTATAGACCTCCATAAAAATCAACCATTTCTCTCCTATTCAATCTTCGAGAAGAGAAGGGTATATGGTGATACAGTAGAATCTCTCCTCGTGAAATTTATGAAATAATATCATACATCTTCTTAAATAATTACTTTTTCATTTCTTTCAAATATATCTATGTCCAAATGTAAAATAATTGCTACTTCCCTGAGTATCTTTCTCCGCGTCTGTCTTCTCTTCTTCAGCGGATATTTCTGATATGAACAGTACCAAAAATATATCTCTGAAAAACAAAGAAATACTCAAAATATCGAGTCACTTGAATCCGTCCTGAAGACGAAAAATGCTGAGCTTAGAGATCAAAAATCTCTTTTAGAGTCACGTGAGCGATATAAACGAATCCTCTCTTCGCCAGGGACGATCCATTTTCTCGATATTGCAGTACAGGATAATTCATGAGTTCTCCAGACAAATCCATATGATATCATCCGTTTCGTGAATACTGACTCGTGATCATCCATTTCGCTCACACTCTATGATACTCCAGATATTACCTGAAGTGGACTTATCATTTTATCTATCTTACCAGATGATATAGAGTTTTTTCCACTCAAGCAGTCGGGCATATATGTCTATCAGACTTCTCTCGGTATGTCAGGAACTATTCGTATAGGAGAAGCTTCATTTGACGAGTATACAGTAGCGAATTTTCTCGAGAGAAAAATATTTCCTCTTATCGAAAAAAATAATCCAGATAGCCTCGATCTTGCTCTCAGAAAATTCAAGGAATTTATCTCACAAGATCAAAAGATTTCACAGAAGTGTCATGGTTTTGGTCACAGGATCGGGAGGAAAGCTTTCGAGTATTATGGCTTTTCTGACAGTATCATCCATGCGCGCGAAGACGTCTGTGCTGGTGGCTATACTCATGGTATCCTCGAAGCATACTTCACAGCTGATGGCACACTCGCAGATCATCCTACGAGTGCATGTGCGACTGTCGATCCCAAGAGGAAGCAGTCATGCTATCATGGCGTAGGCCATGGACTCATGTTTCACTATTATGACGATGTAGCGAAATCTCTCGAAAAATGTCGAACTCTCCCTGACGATACGTTGAAAAATCGCTGTGCAGAAGGAGTATTTATGGAACTCTTCGATGGAGATCTGCGTCATGCAGGGGGAGAAGTGAAGTATAGTTCTGGTGATCTTTTCGCACCTTGTCAGAACCTTGAGCGGTCTGCAGAGTGATACGTGTGTGGGTTTTTCGCATGACTCGGATATCTCAGATATGCTCCAGAAGACTATATCTGAGCGCTCTCTGTCTGTAGAGATGGATGATCCTATACAAACATGTGTATCACCTGAGTCGGACGAGAGATAGCAAAAAGGTATCTCTGAGACGCTCTGAAGCTCGAAACTGTCTGCTATAGTCTATCCGATGAGAAAGAGATTTCAGCCTGTATCACCTGAGGGATTAACTATACTGCACTTCAGTATGAGGATATGCCGAGTATCATAGAGCAGTATTGTATAGGTCTTAGAAGTTCATTTGGGAAATGTGAATCATATATTCAGAATGCTCAAAAGCTCAATATCTCTGGAGAGATAAAACTTCCCCAGTAATCCAAAATTATGCTTCGCCTCACCTTCCCTCACATCTCCCATAGATCCCTCTATCTCGATATGATCGAAGAGTGGGAAAACTTTGAATCTACTCCGACGAGTCCCTGACGGCTTTTTGTCGGAGAGAGTTATGAGAAATTTCTCGATATCATCACGACTGATATCACTGCGAATCTAAATGGGGTGAATAGTACACTTTTTTTCTTCATGGAAGATGAGTATATCCTCCGAGCGATACAAGTGCGACATCATATCGAGCATCCGAGGCTTTCTCTCGAATGAGAAGGTCATGGACACATCGGTTATGGGCTACGTCCAAGTTCGAGAGGGAAGTGACTCGCGAAAGAAATGCTGAGATTGGGTCTTCTAGAATCAAAAAAGCTTGGCATCCAGAGTGTAGTCATATCTGCTGATGAAGATAATCCTGCCTCATGGAAAACCATAGAGAGGTGTGGATGAGTATTTATACAGATGAAAGTAAATGATGGAAAAAATCAAAAAATCTATACTCTCAATCTATGTTAATAAAATTCATTTTCTTCATTTTCATACTTTTCCCCCTCACCACTTCCGCCTACTCTCTCGTCACGAAGACGGTCGACGGGCATCGGGTGAGGATATTCCATATCGGAGTCGGAGATGCTTATAGAGTCACCGCTATGGCATCGAATACTGGGATGACTCTCGAATCTCTCGTGAAGCAAGGAGGGTGAGTCGCAGGGATAAATGGCGCATACTTCTCTCCACGAGACTATACAGGTCAGCCAGATAGTACCAATACCATTCGTATCATGTGAGGGGATGGATTTTTGTATTCTCGATATTTTCCAGATACAGGGATCAGTGGGATATTCGGATTTCTCTCTGATGGTACATCCGTACTCGTACAAAATAATATCTATGGTGAGAAATCCCTCCGTGACAACTATAGTACAAATATGATCCTCGAACTCGAAAGTGGGATTGCGAATTTCCCGATACTGCTCGCAAGTGGCACCAATCTCGTCCCCCGATATGATTCCCTCGGACTTATCACTGGGAAGATGAATGCGATCTCGACGAAGTCATTCATCTGTCGTACGGCGACCGATGAAGTAAAATTCGGGACAATCGAAAAGATCTCGATGTTCGATCTTCCTGATTTTATCAGAAAATTCGGATGTGTCGATGCGATCAATCTCGATAATGGAGGATCGCTCGGGATATATGATCGAGGGAAATATATCGTGCGACCAGGACGAAATATTATGGACGGCTTTATAATCATCAAAAAATAGATACAATCTTTTTAGTCTAATATTTTCCTATGGAACTTTTCCCAAAAAAATATGATGCCCTCGCAGGAAAAATCGCTATGAGCATCTATGTGATCGTCCTTGTGATCGGATGATGGATCGCGAGTCAGCAAAATTTCTACCATAGTCAGACAGCAAAATATGGAAAAATCATCGAGCTTACTCTCGAGGGTTATCCTGCAATATGTATGATCTGGGGAACAGTACTTCTTTTTTCCACTCTCGCATGTCTTGCTTTTCCGAATCGGAAATATGCGCTTATATGGCTGACTTTTTGTCTTATTGGCTCAGGTATATTGTTCCTTCTCTCCTATTTTATAAGCTAATTCTAGTAGCCACTATTTTTTATGTTTTCAGAAACCAAGATCGAATCAGATCCCTCACCTTTGCCAAAAAAACCTTCTCGTAAAGAGCTCCGATCGAAAATCCGAGCTGATAAGATGAAGGAAAAAATCGATCGAAAAGCAATATTTCGAAGAAAAACAGAGAAGAAGCTGGCAGAAAAAGCAGAACGAAAAATCTTCCATAAAAAGGAAAATGCCCAGAAAAAGCTTCAAGTAAAAATCGAAAAAAAGAAAATATCCGCTAAAAAATAGATCATGTCACTTATTTCACTTCTTCTTATATCTTTTTCTCTTGCGATGGATGCTTTCGCGGTATCGATCTCTGCAGGTTTTAGCTCCAAAAAAATTCATCCTCGCTCAGTACTTTTGTTAGCGCTGACTTTCTGATTATTTCAAGCAATTATGCCACTTATCGGATGGGTAGGAGGACTCAGTATCCGTGACTGGATCGACCCAGCAGATCACTGGATTGCATTTCTTCTTCTTGGGGGAATCGGAGTCAATATGATCAAGGAGGCATTTTCTGAAGATAAAGAAGAAAAAAGGGATTACTTCGCATTTCGTTCACTTATGACGCTTGGTCTTGCTACGAGTATCGATGCCCTCGCTATTGGTATATCCCTAGCACTTCTTCCTGTGAATATTTTTCTCGCAATAGGGCTTATTGGTATCGTGACATGAGTTTTTTGTTTCCTCGGAGTTTATATCGGAAAAAGATTTGGACATATTCTCTGAAATAAAGCCGAGATCATCGGGGGAGTCATCCTTATTGCTATCGGGACGAAGATTCTCGTAGAACATATTTTTCCATAAAGGAGTATATATTCACATTTTAATCAAAATATGAAAACTATCATTATAGATGTCGCTCCACCAAAACTTTCCCAAGAAGAGCTCGATCACCGTATGGGTGAACTTGAATCTCTTGTATCGACGTATGGATGAGTGACGATAGTGAGGCGTGTTCAGAAGCGCACTACACCAGATTATCGTACCTTTATTTGATCGGGTAAACTCGATGAGCTTATCGCTCTCTGAGAAGAGCTCGGGGCTGAGCTTCTGATCATTGGGAATATCATGAAGCCAGCTCAGGTATATAATGTGAATGAATACCTTCGAAAGGCAAAATCGAAGATGCAGGCATGGGATCGAGTCGATCTCATACTGAAGATATTTGCCCTTCATGCGGTCTCACCTGAATCGAAGCTCCAGATCGAGCTCGCAGCCATCAAGCATATGTGACCTCGTATCTACGGTATGGGTATGGAGCTCTCTCGCCAGGGAGGAGGATCAAAAAATGCAAAATGACAAGGTGAGACGAATACAGAAATCATGAAACGTCATCTTCGAGATCAAGAGATCGCCATATATAAAAAACTCAAAACCTATGAGAATACTCGTGCTCTTCATCGAGAAAACCGTAAAAGAAAAAACCTTCCAACAGTCGGAATTGTCGGCTATACCAATGCAGGGAAGTCATCACTTTTTAATACTCTCACGAAAAAATGAGTACTTGCTGAAGATAAGCTTTTTGCAACTCTCGGTACATCGGTATGAAAAGTATGGATCGAAGAAACATGAGATGATTCGGCGAACAAAAACATATCATGATGAAAAGAAATACTTTTCAATGATACTATCGGTTTTATCCGAGATCTTCCTCCTGATCTTATCGCAGCATTTACCTCTACCCTTGAAGATTCCATCGAATCAGATAGCATACTCCATGTAGTCGATGCGAGTGATCCTTGGATCGAAGAAAAAATCAAGATTGTAGATGATACCTTAAGTCTGATCGGTGCGACACAAAAAAAGATCTATATTTTTAACAAAATAGATCTACTTTCTTCTCAAAAGAAAGCTGAAGTTATGGAGCACTTTTCCTATCTCGATCCTATTTGTCTTTCCGCTGTTTCTTCTGAAGGAATTGATATGTTAAAAAAATATTTAGACTCTATTTTTTTAGAGAGCATACGTGAGAATTATAGGATTTTTTTAGGGACCTTTGAGTTCAGTTATTTTTCCAGTACGTTTATCGAGTGTCATTTTGCGCCGTGCTTGTCCATATCAGACACGTACTTCAAGGATACTAAATCCACTTCAAGTGATATTTGTTCCACTGAAAGTTATACCATTTGCCGCGATGATAACTTCACCCGATCAGACAAATGGTGGATATCAAAGAGTACTTCCGGTCCATATACTACTTTTTATATCGTACTGTGGGTCTGTATCAAAAAAAGGTTTACTAAAACTCTGAGATCATAGTGGTATTGTTGCTGTAAGTCCAGTAAAGTATTGAGCTATCATACCTCCTGTTCCTACACTAATTTTAGTTACTGTAGTCAGTCCTCAGTCTCGTTTTGGCATTCGTCCTATGGATATATTTTGTATCTCTTCTTTAAAAATACCTGATATACGTACGATCATGCGATCACTTTTTTCTATATCTGTTTGTGGCTTTAGATCGAAAGCTCCTGTAGCAGCAATAAATATTCATATGATTGTTATGACAACTACGATTTCAAATAATGTAAAGCCATATTTTGACTTCAATGGTTGCCTTTTCATAGGATTTTTTTATTATAATATAAGTAAGTGTATCTATTTTTCTTATTTACTCAAGTTATGCTTCGATTTTTTTCCTTCGCTTTTATATGTTTATTTGTCGCTTGATTTAGCTTTTCTGCCCAAGCAGTAGAGAGTGATATTAGTACTGAATTGACCCTAAAATCAGTAAGCGTTATAGATAGCAAGAAGATACGTATAACCTTCTCAGATGCTATAGATATGACGAGTATAGTGCTAAAAATATCAAAACAATCTGATAATGGGAGTATCGCTATCAATGACATGGTTCCTGTTAAAGATATACCAGAGTCTGTCGATCTTATACTCACTGCCGATCTGGAAGAGGGAAGCTCATATACTCTTACGGTACAGGCAGCTATAGGAACTTCAGGTTCTACTATCATTGATGGTGCTGGAGCGCTTAAGGAATTTGTAACACCAAGTCCACTGAAGAAGGCAATTCCAGTATTAAATGCGCCGACTAATCCTTCGGCAGTGCTCTCAGATGATGAAATAAAAGTGACTCCAGATGAGGAGGATCCGGTTCTAACACCAGATGAAGAGACCCCTGTCCCAACAGAGGAACTTCCTCTTACAGGGATGAATCCATTTATCTTTCTTCTTCTTGCTTTACCATTTGCTTATATAATTCTTCGGAAGAAAAGCTCTTAACAAAAAATGAAAAAATACCGATTAGGATCGGTATTTTTTCTCATATTTTATGTATAAAAAAACTATAGATCCATATCTTGTATTTATTGTTATTGCGCTTGTGATATTTGGCGTGGTAATGATAAGCTCTGTGAGTGTATATCCATCATTCAAATACACTTCACAACTCGTCTCGAAATGAATACTGACGGAATCAAATAATTCCTACTTTCTTATGAAGACATTTTTTAATCTTTTCATATCGTTGGCTGTACTAGTTTTCTTTACCAAATTTTCTTACTCTATCCTTGAAAAGTATTACCGTGTTATATTTGTTGGGATTTTTGGAATTATGACATTTGTGCTTTTTTTTGGAGCCGAATTCAATGGTGCTCGTGGGTGGATAACTATTCCAGGAAGCTCTACAGTTATACAGCCTGTAGAGTTTGCAAAAATAGGGATTATCATATTTCTCGCATCATTTATGAAGAAAAAAAGAACACTCCTTTCAAAATTTACTGACGGAGCGGTTCCATATTTTACTATTGTATGATCTTTATTTTTTCTCTTAGCCCTTCAGCCTGATTTTGGTTCTATATTAATTTTGGCACCAGTACTTATATCTCTCTATTTTGTGTGATGAGGAAATAGTCGATATATCATATTATTATTTCTGATATGAGGAGTATTTGCTTCCAGCGTCTATGGAATCGGAAGATTATGAACTTCTGACGGAACGACAAGAAGCAAGCTTTCTTATATCTCAGAAAGAATAGATAGCTTTTTCCAGGACAATGAAACACTCTTTTCGAAGAAAGAGGCTGATGGAAAAGATTATCAGATAAAGCAATGACTTATTGCCATAGGAAGTGGGTGATTCGGAGGTCTTGGTTTTGGAAAATCTATCCAAAAATTCGGATATCTGCCAGAAGTGCAGTGAGATTTTATTTTTTCCGTTATTGTAGAGGAGCTATGATTTATGTGAGCTCTCTGTTTGCTCTCTATTTACCTGACGATAGTATATCGAGGCTATATGATAGCACGATCAGTCAAGGATCCATTTTGAAAGTATACAGCATTTTGACTCTCTACGCTTATCTTCGTACAGGTATTTATCAATATTTGAGTAAACCTTAATGTGATACCACTTACAGGAGTGACGCTTCCATTTGTAAGTTATGGAGGATCGTCACTTATCGCCCTGATGATGAGTATAGGCATACTTCTCAATATTTCTCGATACACTGAACATCAATCTGCATCATTAAACTATAGTTTTTTGAAAAAAAGAAGAGTCTATTAAAAAAGCCTACACTGAGAATATGAGTGTAGGCTTTTTTAATGCTGGGTTATATATCTTGATGTTCTATAGCTCAATTTGAATAATTTCCATTTTCATCAGAATCTTGCCAACTGATAGCGTTCACAGGACAAGCAGCGATAGAGTCATCTACATCATGTCATTCGTAGTTAGCGAGTTGTCGTACGCAAGAGAGTCATTGATTATCCAATTCAAATATATCTCCTGAGATTGCAGTACATGCACTGCAGCCTATACAAGTACTATTTACATGAGGTTTTCTGAGTCGGGACTTTAGGTTTTCGAGGGCAGATGAATTGTAGGTCATAAGTATTGATTAAGAAGGACTTGCGTATTATAGAGAAATGTCTATTATTATCAAGTAATTTTCCCTTATGATTCGCCTCTCGCGCTATACTTTTGATTATGCTTTTCGTGTACTTCTCGTCATACTTCCATTTATGACGGTTTTGTCTATTTTTTCTAAGGAACGACTTTGAATTCCAGGATTTTCATTCATAAAAGAACTTATCCTTATATCACTTATTTCTACGGTAGCATATTATCATGTTCTCGGGTTACAGAAAGTGAAGTGGACAAAGCTCGATATCATGATAGCTTTCTATATAGTTATTATGATAACTATATCATTTTTTACTACGGGTATACCAGGAATTTTATATGGCTGAAAATACGATTTCTCCTTTTTTATAGCATTTTTCGTTATATATCATGGATATCATTTTCTCGAGAAACCATTTTCCTATTATTTGAGATTATTTCTTCTTGCGTGATGAATCATGATCTTTATGAGTATGCTCCTTAAGTGGCCTCTCTCTGAGGATCTTCTTTTATATCTTTGATATTCGGGAAATCCTTCAAATTGGCAGTTTGGATCATCTATACCTATCTTTCATGGAGTAGATGGGGCGAATGTCAGAAGATTTCAGTGACTTCTGGATGGCCCAAATACCATGGGAGCATACCTTCTTATCTATATAGGCATATTTATATACTATTTTCGATCGAAAAAAGAGTGGTATTTTATACTCGGTTGTATCGTGATGCTTGCCCTAGTACTCATACTTTATACGTATTCACGAAGTGCTATGATCGGATTTATATGATGAGTATGAATTATCATACTTTTCTCACTAAGAGATATTTATAAAAAATATCGTATTCAAGCTATAAGTATGTTACTTATAACTATATTAATATTGTGAGGTATTTTTATCCAATATGCTGGAAATATTCAGGCCATTGTGCAGAGATGATGATCGACAAATGGCCATATAGAACGTATGAAAGTATGATGAGAAAGATTTCTCGCACATCCACTTGGTCAGTGACTTGGGAGTGCAGGACCAGCTTATAGATATGTACAAAATCTGGAAAATAAAAATCGGAAAGATATAGAGGAGAGTGATCGTTATTACATCCCAGAAAGTTGGTATATTCAGCAAATGATCGAGGGGGGAGTACTTTGAATACTTGCATTTCTTCTGATTCTTCTTCTTATATTGTACCGACTGTTTAAGATTCATATAATCTTAGTAGGAATGTTCATGGGTATTTGTATCATGAACCTCTTTCTTCATACATTTGAGTCCTCGATAGTATCACTGAGTCTTTTTCTTATGGTATGACTTTTCATAGCTCATTCTCGATATGTCCATGACTGAAAGTAAAACTCTTCATATTCTTTTTGCTTCGCGACTTGTCTATGAAAAATGAGCTGACATATTAATAGAGGCTATAGAAAAATCTTTCTTAGGAGATTTTAGAAGAGAAATTATATGGCATATATGTTCAGATTGACCGTATAGGGGTGCAATTCTTACATTGACTCAAAAATATCCACAGAAAGTTATATATCATGGGGTTCTTCATCAAACCTCTCTTGCCTCACTATATAGGGATGTAGATTTTCTTTTTATGCCTTCTCGATTTCTTGAGACTTTTGGTCTTACGGCTCTTGAGTCACTTGCCTGTGGTACGCCGGTTATCTGATTCTCTAAAGGATGACTCATACCCTTTATCCCTCCGCTATATTCTCTAGATCCAAATGTACCGATAGAATCACTCTCCAAGATTCTCCAAAATGTGCCTGCAGATCATAAAAAATGAATGGGTGTTACTTCCTATTCTCAGAATATCTGGAAGAAATCTTTAAGAAACTATTTTCTAGGAGTCTCATCGGTCATGATATTACACGATTACCATGAAAAAATTTGATGAGCTGAATATTATGTTTCTCAAGTTGAGTCATCACTTTTACAGATGGGATATGCTGTATCTCGATATGGATATGCTGGTATGACAAGCCTATGGAAACGGAGATGGATGTTTATACTCTCTATTGTTGCTTTTTGGAGAGGTATATCAGTCTCGAATCTTCTTACAAAAGAGAAACCAGAGGCTATATGGATGCACTCTATCCAACGATATATATGATTTTGGTGAGTACGTGCAGTCATGCAGTATGCCAAGAATGCAGAAGTAAAAGTATATCTTTCTCATCACGACGTATGACTTATGGCGGCGTTTCCTCAGGATATCACAGAAGAATACAATCTTCCATGAGATGCATCATTGCAGGCTTTTTTAAGAGGACTTCCATTATCTAAAAAAATTCCTGCTATTGGGAAATATTATTTCATCCAACTTCTTCGTTCAAATTTTCCAGAGAGTATAGAACATATAATCTTTGCCCCTTTTTTGAAGAGGCATATACAAGCTCATTTTCTATGAAATAAGATCCATATATTTCCACATTCTTTCGATGAGAAGATTTTTTATCCTAAAGTTTAGTCCCTACCACATCCCCATACTGCCATAGCACTTTCAGGATTATAGGAAGATATTTTTTTAGGAAGGAGCTCCCTATGGAGATCACGGATATCATCGAGCACTTTTTGTATATCTTCTACGGATTCTACATGGACGAGCTGAGAGCGATATTCCTTCACTCAGGAAAATCCATGAAGATATTGGACAAGGTGCTTTCGAGCTTCCATCATACCTTTTCGTTCTTTCCATTTCCATAAAAGATTTCCATGTATACTCATAGTATCAAGTATCTCACCAAAAGAAGGTTCATACTTTCATGGCAAGAAACACCAAGGATTCCCAAAAGACGCTCGTCCGATCATAAATCCATCTAAATTTTTATACGATCAAGGTTCTCATAGGCTTTTCTGGTTATCAGGATGGATCATCTTTCTTACGCCATCTTCATAGTCCATGATATCTCCATTGCATATAACGGGGATAGTGAGATGCTGTTTCAGCTCATATATACCCTCGAAGCTTGCCTTTCCTGTGAATGCCTGCTTGTATGTTCGGCCGTGGACAGTGATAAGGTTTGCTCCTGCATTTTCGAGTCCTTTGCAAAACTCTACAAGAAGAGAGTGATCTTCCCATCAGAGTCGAGTTTTTACTGATATAGGGATTTTTACAGCTTTACTCATCTCCTCGACGATACGGAAAGCGGTATCTCTATTAATCATAAGTGACGATCCATGACCACTTTTTACTACCTTTTTTGCTGGACATCCCATATTGATATCAATACCAGTAATACCATACCCTTCAATTATTTTTGCTGCCTCTGCGAATTGCAGAGGATCTTTCCCGAATATTTGGATAATGAGAGGATATTCAGTTTTTTCATGTGTGAGAGCTTTTTTCTGGAGATCTTTCGAATGAACAAGTCCATCTGCACTATAGAATTCAGAAAATACGATAGTTTCAGGGGCGATATTTTTCACTATCTGACGATAAGGACTATCACAGTAACCATCCATAGGAGCAAGTGCCACTATAGGTCAATGAGAAGCGAGATCTTTCCAAAAAGATTTATTCATATTTATTGTTTACCTCATACAATATCTTACTAGTTATTTGAAAATAGGTACGATATTTTTCAGAAAAAGTGGAACACTTTATATTCAGAAAATTCGAAAAATCCAATTTTTCTTTACACTAAAGAGTATCAAACTTTACTCGTCAAGTATGTTTTATAGCTTTTTCTGACGAGTTATGGTAGGCTAGGGTTACATATCGCAAAATACATACAAATAATTTTTTCTTATGCCTCTTAAAAAATCCTTTCAGAAAGATGATATTCGATCAAAAATCCTTCGCCAACATAATTATGGATTTAAATCGAGAGCACTGATACTTCTAGATATCTCTGATAGAGAGATCCATGATTTTCTCCTCGAAGCTGCAAAAGTCCTTGATATTGTTCTTATACCTTCTGTAGGGAGAGAAGAAGAGAAATCTGAGTATGCTTGATTTGATGCATATATTTCCGATGGAATATCTCTCAATATAGATATGGTAGCTTTAGTTCAAGCTTGAGTTGTACCTATTATTCCTATCGAAAATTCTTTTCCAAAGGTATTTTTAGAATTTGATCCTATGAAATTTGAAGGAAATGCTTTTCTGTATAAATCGGTCAATAAATATCTCATTTTTGAGAAGCTTATACGATATCTGGAAAATATTCGTTATACTGGAGATAAAAGGACACTCCTGAATAACTTAGAAAAGACATTTTAAAGAAATAATGCCTATGAGTGGCATTATTTCTTTTTGGAGGGATAGAGAAGTCTAGAAATTATTTTTTATAAAGGAAGACTCAATCTTATCTATGAAGAGTACTCCGTCAAGATGATCGATCTCGTGTTGGATGATACGTGCGGCAAGGTCTGAGAGTTTCATAGTGTAGCTTATACCTCTAGGGTCGAGGAATCTCACTTTCACCCATGTCCACCTTATCACGTCACCACTTTTTCAGGGAACAGAAAGGCATCACTCTTTATCGCTGCAACGCTCGTCAGAGTGTTCTATGATTTCGGGATTTATAAGGGCAATAGTCTTAAAGTTCTCATCCTCATAATCTTTCATAAGCGATACTACCACTATACGTTTATTTACACCTACCTGTGGAGCTGCAAGTCATACTCCTCCATTATCAGCATTTTTTATATGCTTGAGCATACTTTGTATGAGGTCTCCGTAAGTTGCAATTTCTCATTTTCATACAGAGGTACTGAGAGTTCGGAGAATGATATTAGATGTTCCGGTTTCGATTTTGAGTTTTGGCATGATTTTGTCGAGATGAAAGAGAAAATATACTTGGAGAATAGGGATTTTTCTATAAAATTCAAGTATTCTGAAGTTCTATTTTTCTACAGTGCATCATTATGCTCGCATTTCTTAAAAAACTCATTCCCCTTGACTCTCCATTTCGGATTACATATCACTATTTTTGTTGAGTTTTAGCATTTTTCCTCTCAGGGAATCCAGCTAAAGATATGATCGTGATAGGGATCACAGGAACAAAATGAAAAACTACTACATCTAACCTTGTAGCGCGATGACTAATCGCGAACGGAAAGAAAGTGGCGATGTTCACTACAGTAAATATGATCATCTGAGATAATGAGGAAGATAATGCACTCAAAATGACTACACCATCTCCCTTTGCAGTATGGGATTTTATCACACGTGCTCGTGATGCTGGATGTGAGTATCTCGTCATGGAGACGTCGAGCCATGCTCTCTTCTATCATCGAGTACATGGACTACGCTATGACGTAGCTGTCATGACGAATATATCGCAGGATCATCTCGACCTTCATCGTACTATGGATAATTATGTCGATACAAAGCTCTTACTTTTCAAGAATCTTTATAAATATGGCATTCGTAAAGAGATACGAAAAGTCGGTGTAGTGAATATCGACAATGAGTATGCCTCACGATTTCTCTCGAAAGACATCGTCGTCGATGCGATGCATACTTTTGGATTCTCTACAAATGCAAGTCTCAGAGCAGATAATGTAATAAGTAAAGGTTCTGGTATAGAATTCGATGTTCGGATGCCATCCAATACTTTTCATATTAAGTCTAAACTTCAAGGAGAATTTAATATCATGAATATACTTGCGGCTACTTCTGTGCTCATATCTCAAAAAGTAAGTATAGATATCATAGTAGATACTATGGCAAAAGTAAAATGAGTTCCCGGAAGACTCGAAGAGGTTCCAAATATGCGAAAAGCAAAAATATTCGTTGACTATGCCCATACAGAAGATTCGCTCAAAAATGTACTTGAGACGCTGAGAAAAATCGAAAAAACAAAAAGGATTATTACACTTTTTGGGGCAACATGAGACAGAGATAAGACGAAACGTCCGAAAATGTGACGTATCACAGATATCCTCTCAGATGTCATCATACTTACTGATGATGATACATATACTGAGGATTCTCTTGGGATTATCAGAGATGTGACAAATGGTATAGAAAGGAAAGAGTGAGAAAACTTCTGGATCGTCCCTGATCGTGAAGATGCTATCCGTACGGCGCTACTCATGCTGCAGCCCTGAGATATCCTTCTCGCAGCAGGGAAGTGAGCAGAGACTGTCCAGGTGACACAAAAATGACCTATCCCATGGAATGATCGAAAAGTGATCGAACGTATCCTTATGGAGATAGAGAGCCAGGTGATGGTTTAATCCCGACGAGATTCGTCGATTAGTGTTTTTGTAGAGTGTCAATCCTGAGCTTGTATCGCCCTATCAAGACTGCTGAGTATATCTTCAGTGGGTGCAGTATTCCAATCTTGCGAATTTCTTATTTGGTTTTCAGAATTTGGTGTCGAGAGCTCCATATCTGCTTCACCCATACAGAGTCTGTATGCTTCACCGAGACTTTTTCCAGAATTGATATGTCAGATAAATTCATTCCATACATCGAAAAAATATGGATTATGGAGTATCATTTCTGCAATGGTTAGAGCCGAAGTTTTTGGTGATATTTTTAACGCGCCTGGAGTACTATCATGTAAAACAATCGCAGCATGTGTGAGAGCTTGATGAAATGCCATTTGTCCATCATGTTCATTGCGCGTTCGATCTATGACTTTCATGCCTTGCTCTCGAATTCTTTGTAATACATAACCAGAAAGTTCACTATTTGCTCAGTCAGTTGCATGAGCTACGCGGAAATTTGATTGTGTATTTGGTCACCAAAGAGCATGATAACTATCTACAGAACTTCGCATATCATAAGTAATAGTAGGCCCCATTAATCCAGCAAAGTTAATGAGTTGAATATTAGGATTTATGGCAATTAACTGATTAATAAGAGCCTGAGTTTTTCATATAGGAATAGCTATGGCTCAATGAGTAAGATCTTTCGGGAGAGATTCTCAGTATTCTATAGCCTTGACATTATTTGGTAATACTCACTTTACTACAAGATCTTTTCCATGCGCTCATCCTCATCCAAAAAGATGAATGGTATCTCAAAATTCTGGCATATGCTAATTATTTAAAGTATGAAGCTTGTAGTCGGTATTTCTATCTTTTATTAGGGGAGTATTGAAATCGAGTTTCGAGAGGACATCATTGAGGGATGCGAGTATTTCATCAGTTCAATTTACTACTTCTATCTCGAAGTCACAGTTTGTTCGACTCGTTCAGATCGATTCGATGGAACGAATATTGATCAAATGAGCAATAGATCGAAGAGCTTTCCCGAGAGATCATCGGTGATTTGGTATGGAGAGGCGATATTTATTTGGGATAACATCATTTTTAATATCATACATTTCTGTGATTAAGGCTGGTCAAGATATAATAATATGAGATGCTTCCTCTCGAATTCATTCATTATATGCTATGACAAAGAGCACCTTTCCAGAATTCTGTGGAAATGATTTGATCGAGTGAATATTTCTTCCTTTTGCTGAGATCGACTCTAGAGCATTCGCAAGACTTCATGGTACATCATCGAGCTCGATGACGCCAAGTTGTATATCCTCTGGGTTTTCATCTTCTCGTGGTGTGATGATGGTAGATACATCTGATCATCGGAGTCAGAAAAGACCAAAATAAGTATGATTATTCTCTGGACCAAAGTTATCTACTCGCGTTAATATTTCTTCATCAGACTTTTTCCATTGCCATGGAGTACTTATTGCGATAGTTCTTTCGACCCGAGGATCATCACTATGAAGAAAGTCTAATCCTGCAGCGGTATTCTCATCTCATATTTTCTCGAGAATCGATGGCAATCAGTGATTCTGCCATCTAGATTTTGTCTGGAGTATTGCTTGAGTATGGGTCACTACGTATCTCATATCTTGAAGCTTTCTTCATTTTCGGTATGCGAGGATATAGTCTACACTGAGTCGAGAGGTATGGAGAAGACGAAGTCGAGTATAGTTCTCAGCTATTATCTTCATCGTGTCTTTTACACCTTTTCCATGCACATTATAGAAAGGGGCTAAAGTTAAACTATTATCACTCGAATTACTTTCTAGGAGTGCTTGAAGAGCAAGTGCATTTGACTTTGCGCGGACTATCTCTGAAGCCTGAAGTT
>JAYWFD010000026.1:0-2532 GCA_043778965.1 Candidatus Altimarinota bacterium | reverse complement strand
AACAAGATATAAATCTCCCATTCTGATGTGAAGGCTTTTCTGGTAAATTCGACATTGATATAGATGGCAGTATATATAAGTGCTTTCCGACACGGAGTTTGTATCTCAAAAAAGGTATTTCTATTAAAAATTTTACTCAAACTACTGACATCCATATGATTTGATGAATAAAAAAATCTGACGGAATCTGTGCTGCACATGTATCACTATAGGCAAACTATGCGTCCGTATCTTTGTATTTTTGCATAAGAATAGTGTGTAGTGGTCACATTGATTCCCCAGAATATTCCAAAGTAGCACTTGTGAGATCAATTTTGGGATTCCATTTCTGCAGAACATACATGAAGCAACCTTTAGAAAATGTTTCAAATCAATGCCAATTTCAAGTTACAAGTTTTTCACCCATAACCCCAGTATATGGAATATTACTGCCCTCTTCAGAATCCCAAGTCTTTTTAGTGCTCGCTCTTTCATTCATTCCAGATATGGATCATCATACTAATATAGTAAGGCTCTCAAAAGAGTGGGAATGTTTAGCTACTGGCATATTCGGAGCTATCATATAGAGTTCTGCTTGGTATACATCTTGACGAAACACAACACAACTGTAGGTACTGTCAGTCACGTATATTTGCATATTTGCAGGGACTCGCATGGGGTATCCATGATCCTTGAACCACTGAGCAAATTCTTCGAGGGTATTCCAAGTATCAGGAACGATGAGATTTTGGGGTATGGTACTTGAAATTATTTTTTTAATAGTATTTCTGAATGAATGGGCCCCATAGATTGACCAATATAGTGGATCACAGCACTTGTCATATCTTCTTCATCATTCCACTTTTGTATCACATACATCAGGCATCATTGCTCATGAGTATCTATATTGTGTGATTCACCAATCTTGAGGTTCATTCCTAACTTCTCACTCTCAGGGTGAGGTGAGTTATCTGTGATATTTGATAGAGGGTGACAGAGGTCACCTCATTGTCATGGTGAACGAGTCCAAACAGTGACATGTCATCCCATATGGATAGTGAGATTTTCGAAGTCATGGGAGTGCGGACTACTTTTTTTACACGGAGCTATCATATAGAGTTCTGCTTGGTATACATCTTGACGGAACACAATACAGCTATAGGTGCTATCAGTAACATAGATCTGCATATTCGCAGGGACACGCATAGGATATCCATTATCCTTGAACCACTGAGCAAATTCCTCGAGAGTATTCCAAGTATCAGGAACGATGAGATGAGGAGGCATGAGTCGTATATGATGATGTATATATGTATAGATAGTATTGAGCGGTATTATTTTTGCAAGTTTTTTTCCATGTATAGCTCAGAGAAATGATGATAGTTATATATAATACGAAGAGTCCTAGATTGTCTATAAAAAAATGCTTTCCCTATTGCAAGGCTTCTCGTTTTGGATATACTGCGGATACAATTATATCTATGTCAGAAAAGCGAGAAAAAATCATCCCCAAATTCCAGAAAAAACTCTCAGGTTTTCTCTCTGATGAATGATGAAAGATCACCAAAGAAGACATCCTCCATGTATGAATAGTAGCTATGGGTATAGCTACATTGATTCCATTAGCGGGTGCTGTTTCGGGTCATGTAAGTGGGTGACACGCCAATGCAAGTGGGTGACACCCAGAACATGCCAACTTCTGGTCTACTTGTTCAGCAGCAGCCAATGTAGTTAATACTGTAGTGAATGGGCATATCAATAACTATAATTCAGGCCTTGCCTGGCTCTCACAGTCTACTGCATGACATGCAAATCACGCAAACCATGTGAGCCATGTGAGCCATATGCAGCATAGTAGTTATTAGTTAGTGAGTATAAATATTAACTATTTTCTTATGCGTTTTTATGATTTTTGAAGAAACTCTGCTATATTAACATATGCCCTGATGGTTTTTTGACTGACTTCTTTTTACTATATGTCTACATCGTCAGTTATTGCATCTGAGCAAGATACTTCTCCTATCTCATCTATATGTGTTCTGGCACAGAGAATACTCTCGTCAGAGACCGGAGCGACCGTAGATAAGCAATTCGCTACTCAAATTATAAATGCATGTGAAACGGATTCTAGACGACTCATGATCGTATGAGATATCCATACTATTACTGAAGATCTATTTCTTATACAGGAACCACTTCTTTTCGAATCAGTACTCTATATTTTACCGAGGAATCATTGAGAAAAATGAGATTTCATTCATATACTCGAACAACACAAGGATGATGTATTGAAGAGACTTGAATCCTCTCAAACCAAAATGTCTCATTTTTTACGAACTCGATTTCTTCTCGATAGATTTAGTGTATTGTGAGGCACATCAAATAAAAAAGAACTCATAAAAGTTATCCAATGATGGCAAGATTATACAGATATATATACGCCGTATATCGACGCATGGTCATATTTTCTCCTTGGTACATCACTGGAGCCTCACTTGACATTCGAACAAGTGACGAACTCCCATGATATATTCATCAACTGAAGTAGCGTGA
>JAYWFD010000025.1:0-2539 GCA_043778965.1 Candidatus Altimarinota bacterium | reverse complement strand
TTCTTTTATCTTCTGGCAAGAGTTTCTCATATTTTGTTAGCCTCTTTCATACGTAGTACTCACGAAGTTTTTTTTGGACGAATTCTTCGAAATTCTTCTTATCCATTTGGACAAGCTTATCGGAAATCTCTTCTGGAGTGAGTTCAGGATCTTTTTGTTCTTTGAGATTTTTAGCAGTCTCTGTATGGAGTGGAGTGAACTCTCCGATATAAGCATTTACGATATCTTGTGCATGAGATTTTCGCACTTCCAGTGTTTCATCGCGATAGAATCACTTTGACCCTAAGATTACATTGACTCGTTCATCGGCTATTTGTTCGATATCTTGAGCTGATTTTACTATTTTTTCTTGTACTGCTTGTAATTTTGTGCTTTTATCATCGATACGAGCTTGCTTTTCTGCTTGATCTTTTAGCCTCTGCTCTTCTGGTGTTTCAGCTAGAGGAAGAGGCTTGGAGACAGGAATATCTTTTGCCACTTCGATACCCCCTTCATCTTTATAAAAGATTTTTATATGATTTTTTCAGAAAGAGAGTGTAAACATATATTTCATGATACTAGAAATAGTCTTTTTTTGCAAAAATACGAAGATACAATTTTGTAGAAGAAATCAGGTGAAATAGTGTCGGAAATCTAGATCGTCAGAATTTTGGTGAAATCTTTTAACGGACGGATTTTCTTTTTTGCAAAAATACTGATTTTTTGTATTCTTTTTGTATATTACTTCGACTATATTTTTTATGAATTCTCATCTGAGCTCGACTCGTGACATCATCCTTTCACTCGAACAAGCAGTCAAAAATGATATTATCGGTCAACATGATCTCGTTCGCAAACTCCTCATCACTCTTTTCGCTTGATGACATGCACTCATCGAGTGAGTTCCTGGACTCGGTAAGACCAAAACAGTAAGGACTCTTGCAAGAGTCCTTGAGTATGATTCGAAGCGGATATCATTCACTCCAGATCTCCTTCCGACTGACCTCACTGGAGTAGAGATATACCGACCTCAGACAGGCAAATTCGAGATTCGCAAAGGTCCGATATTTACGAATATCCTCCTCGCTGATGAGATCAACCGTACTCCACCCAAGGTACAATCAGCACTTCTCGAAGCTATGGAAGAGCGCCAGGTCACTATCGGAAATGAGACACTCGTACTTCCCTCCCCATTTTTCGTTATAGCAACCGAGAATCCTCTCGAACATGAGGGGACATATCCTCTTCCTGAAGCCGAACTCGATAGGTTCTTCATGAAGATCGTCATCACTTACCCTCTTCCTGAAGATGAGAAAAAAATATTCTCACAAGAGCTAGCTCCATCTAAAACAGCATCTCCTTCTGAGAAGATACAACCAAAAGAACTCATCGAGATACAAGAATATATAGTCAAGAATATAAAGGTCGACTCAAAAATCTACGATTATATATCCGATATACTTGAGATGACTCGTACTCGAAAAATGACTGGTGATGGAATAGCGAAAAATGAATATCCAGAATCAAGGATCTGAAATCTAAAATCCCTCCTCTCTTATGGCGCATCGACTCGTGCAGGACTCGCGCTCATCGCCTGAGCTCGCGTCGTCGCTCTTCTCGAAGATCGAGACTACGTCACGCCCGATGATATCAAGTATATCGCTCATGAAGTCCTCAGGCATCGCATAGGGCTTTCTTATGAGGCTATCTCTCTCTGAACCTCTCCTGATGCGATCATCACTGAGATACTTGGGAAAGTGAGGATACCATAATAAAAACTATACATTTTCTATATCCCTATCCAGTTGCACAGAAAGAAAGTTTCAATAAGGTGGATTATCTATTCATGTAAATTCGTTTCCTGCAATTTTTAATTTTTTAGATTTTTGTTGATTATTTCAAGTCCTTTCTGCGTCTTGCTCTGCTAACGATTTCAGAAATTTTTCATAAAAATCATCTTTACTTTTCTCATACTGTATTTGTTCACTCTCGCCTGATTGAAGTTGTTCTGTAGGAGTAGGAAAAAATTCTTTATTTTCCTTAAATGTACCAAATAATTTTTGAAGGGCTGTATTTTTTCATACTTCATTCAAAGTAGCATCATTAAGAATTCACGAGGCTTGTGCTATATAGTTTTTTTTAAGACTTTCAGCTCACTTGGATTTATCTGGAGTCAGTCATGATTCTATAATAAAACTATCTAGTATTTTCCCAAACGCATTGAGTGTTGATCAATCTTTTCTTTTTTCGAACTCTCTGAGTGTTTTTGTCTCTGGGTTATCAATATTTGGATAAAGTCTATTCTCAGGTGAATCAAGTTTTGTCATATACTTTATATGATTAATAGTCTAGGAAAAGTATAACACTTCTCTTCCTCAGAGTCAAAAATCATTGCATTTTCTTTTATTTCGATAGAATACTTTCACATTAAATTTTTTCCCATGTTCGACACTCTCTCTTCTGACTTTCTTCACCTCTTCACTTCTGCAGGTGCATTCGCCCTCCTCAATATCATCCTCATCGATCTCGTCATGAGTGGAGATAATGCCATCCTCATAGG
>JAYWFD010000024.1:0-6817 GCA_043778965.1 Candidatus Altimarinota bacterium | reverse complement strand
TACTTAGATTATTATATCTAATATTCTATATCTACAAAGGAGAAAGGCAGGAGAAAGTACATAAAAATACCTAACTGACGTTAGGTATTTTTGGGACGGACTCAAAAGGAGGATTTTTTTAGCGAATAGAAGTTAAGATATAGTATTTTCATGCTCATCGAGAAAGCGTTGTATTACTCAGCTCACTATCTGTATATTCATCGAGAGATTTTGACGAGTTACCACCTACTTCATTAACCATAGTTGCAGAGATGGCAAATTGAGCATCTCATTTACTATCTTTAAATGTTCTATAGGCATAACTACCAGGATTTACACAACCAGTATTGATATGTCCTTTTATTGGATCAGCAGGGATTGGTCGTCAGGCCAAATATATACTTAAATCTTCAGTTACATCACTGATACATCAGCTTTTTGGCATATTCGGATATTTCTCTGTATCCGAATAATACGTAAGTAGAGTAGTTGTAATTGAACTCATATGAGCAGAGCGACTAATATCGAGAGATCTTTGATTATATCATGTAAGACCAGCAGAAAGTGATGCTGCAATAATCCCAAGAGGAATAATCAGGACAAATAGACTTCATGCGAGGATAAGAAGAATCTTCTTTCATCCAGTAAAAGGACGAGGATTTTCCTCATCTCAGTGCTGATAATGGAATGCTGTAACAGGAATAAAGATAGGACTTGAGAATATCATCCCGACAGTCCACCAACCACCATGCCCCGTGCGAAGAGAAATATTATGATAGATTTTTATAATCGCATATATATTCCAAAGGGGGATAAATAATCCAAGAACCCACCAGTAGGATAATCCAGCAATCTTGACAAGATTGAATACACTTAAAACCGGTATCCATGCCATCCAAGGATATTCTACACTAAGGTTTTTTAGAGAGTAGATATTGACAGTAACTATAGAATACATAGATCCCAATAGAGAACAAATAGATAAGCGCATCCATAAAAAAAAGAAAATAGTAAATAGACTTTTTTAGTATAACCTAATCTTTTTTTTAATGCAAATATTGAAGATTTGACTAATCTTTAAGGGTTTTGTGAATGCGATGAAGAGTAGAGTATAGATTTTACGAAAGAGCTCTCATTCTCATGTTCCTCGCGAATATCGAGATAGTATCTTACATAGAATATATGATAGAGTGCTCGGGATATGACAGAGCTGAGGGCATAGAATATCGAAAACATAAGACTTATAAGAGATACACTTCATGAGTTTGCCTTGAGGATTGTACCTACTTGAGTCAGCATCTGTGTAAGATTATTTTTATTTTGTTCTATGGCACCAGCTATCTCGTTCATAACACTATTGGATCACAGTAGAGAGATAAGTCCACTCATGAATGATTCGACCATAGTACTGACAAGCCAAATGATCAGTGAGAATGCAAAAACTTTCCAAAATATCTTCCAGACTCTTCCTCTTGAAAGTTTGATCGATTCTGCGAATGTATGTCTTGTGCCAGAACCTTCAGAAAGCATATGATACCAAGAGAGGTATAGGCGAGTCAAGGCATACAGAATGCCCATGATACCTATGACTCCATAGGCCCATCCGAGTCCACTATGAATGGCGCTTAGCAGTATAAGGAGGATGGGATAACTGAGTAGTATGAGGGATAATACCAGACTATACCAGAGTATATACCAAAAGTATGTACCAATATGTGTCTTAAAGAGGAGATAGTCATCCCAAAAATCCATCCTTTCTGTAGGATCGATAGATCGTATAGGTATGACGATCGCGAGCCATCCACGTGTGAGAAGAGAGAGCATAGAGAGTATGAGAAATATCATGATCCCAGAGAGTAAGATAGATATCCATGACGTGTCAAAAATCGGATTCTGGAGCGTAAAATCATAGAGTGAATATCCAGATCCGATAATCGTGAGTATGCTCACGATTATCATAACAAAAGATATGATAAGGGAGGAGCCGATAATATTCCAAAATTGTTTTGAGAAGAGTTTCGTGAAAGAATACTCGATGTAGTCGAAGACATTTTTTTGCATAGGAGAATGATATTTCTTTTTTCTTGATTTGCAATCTTTCGTAATTCGGTATACTTTTTTTATTTACCCAGTGATGAAATGGTAGCTGTGCAAAAGAAATAGTTCCAGAAAAACTTGCCCAGGTGATGAAATGGTAGACATGTGCGTTTCAGATACGCATGAGAGCAATCTCGTGAGGGTTCAAATCCCTTCTTGGGCACCATCAAAATAATAAAAATGTCTTGGATTTGAATCCGAATTCGAGAAATGACCAAAGTCACTTCGAAATGAGGAGAGGCGGGTCGCGGCTGGAGGAGCGACTAAATCCCTTCCAGGGTGATACTAATACTTTCTTGTAATTTTCGGAGATATCTGCTACACTCGTAGCAGATATCTTATTTTTTCCTATGCCACAAGAAATCGAACGCCAATACGTCGTCAATACCCAACATCCTGACTGGGAGAAAGTAAAGACAGGACTTCCCGTCAAGAAATATGTCCAAGCGACGATCCATCGTGGTGATGGGAATAAGCTCCGTGTTCGCCTCATCGAAGATCCGATCACAGGCAAAAAAAGTGCAGCATTCACCTTTAAGGTAGAAATAAAAAGCGCTAAAGATAGCCCCAATATCCGAGATGAATATGAGTGGGAAGTACCATATCGTGTCGCACTCTATATCATGATCGGACATAAAGAAGTCATCAAGATGCGTTATACATACCGGCATATCGATGGAAAAATTTGGGAATTCGATGAATATCAAGCAGAGAACCTCGGGATAGTGTTAGCTGATATAGAACTCAAAGATGCAGATGAGAAGTTCGAGATTCCTGTTTGGATCGGACAAGAAACAACGAAGCTAAAAAAAATTACGAATAATTCTTTTTCCGATCATCCATTTCTTCATTGGTCTACAGAAGAAAAAGAATGGTATGAAACGCTTAAAAAAAGAAAGTAATTGACAGAACAGATACTTTCTTTATCATACTTCTATGATTTCCAAATTAAATTTTGCATACCTTGTCCCGCCTCCCCTTTCAACTCTCGGAAGGTAGTTTTCATATGAAATACTAAATCCCTCTACGAGAGTCATACTTCTAGGGGGATTTTTTATATTCTTAGGGCATCTTTATGAATAAAACACAAGCATTTGCAAAATTAAATCCCGCAGGAGAATCTCTCCTCTATGAAATATGTCCATCAATTGAACATGTTCGATGACTTACAGTGATGGATTTAGAGAGAATCCTTTCCTTGCAAGATAGAATTACACGCGAGTGAACTAAATGGCGAATTAATGGCAAGAAACGGCAAGGATGATTTTTAAATATTCCAAAATTTCAACGAATATTTTTTCTGTGAGAATAAAATACTTCCGAAAATTAGATTTTCCCCTATAATTCTTACTATAACTTTTATTTCTATGCAACTCCTCTCAAAAATAGTCTTCAAAACACAAAAATCTATCCCATCTGGTTCCGATAACCGAGGTACTGGACTCCTCCTTCAGGCAGGCATGATCCGTATGACTCTTGCTGGAGCGTACTCATTTACCACGTTGGGACTCATAGTCCTTCGTAAGATCGAAGTGATAGTCCGAGAAGAGATGAATGGTATCGGGTCCAATGAGGTTCTCATGTCGGCTCTAGGAGCGAAAGAATCCTGGGAGAAGACAGGTCGATGGGATGCGGTGGATGTTCTTTTTAAACTTCCAGGAGCGGAAGGCAAAGAATATGCACTCAATCCTACTCATGAAGAAGTCGTCACACCACTCGTCGGAGAATTTATCCAATCCTATAAAGATCTTGATACTTGCAGTGTTTATCAGATCCAGTGGAAATTCCGCAATGAAAAACGTGCAAAATCAGGACTCCTTCGGGGTCGTGAATTCCTCATGAAGGATGCATACTCATTCCATAGCACGCAAGAAGATCTCGATACATACTTTGAGGTCATGCATAGTGCATATGATCGAGTATTTAAGCGACTCTGACTCGCTGATTCCACGTACTATACTTTTGCCAGTGGTGGGGATTTCTCGAAGTACTCGTATGAGTTCCAGACGGAGCTGGGGATCGGTGAGGATATCATCTATGTCTGTAGTGATTGCGGTCAAGCACACAATAAAGAAATCATCGAGGAAGGGAATTTCGTCTGTGTCGGGTGTGAAGGTCATAAATACACTCTCAAAATTGTTTCCGAAGTCGGGAATATCTTTAAGCTTGGTTCTCGATTTTCTGATGCTTTTGGACTCAAGTATCAGTCACAAGATGGAACAACAGGGAAGATAGTCATGGGGTGTTATGGTATCGGGATTTCTCGGCTTATGGGAGTCATCGCTGAGAAGTTCGCTGATGAGAAGTGACTTATCTGGCCAGAAAGTATCGCCCCATATTCTCATGTGATCATCGTGATCGGAGATAATCTTGCAAAAGCGAAACAACTCGCAGAAAAGCTCGAATCAGAATGAGCGAGCGTTCTTATCGATGATCGAGATGCTGGATTCGGACAAAAGGCAGGCGATGCGGATCTTCTTGGTATTCCCACCCGTATCATCCTCTCAGATAAAACCCTCGAAAAATGAGGTTTTGAAAGAAAATCTCGTAGTTCAAATGATATAGAAATTATCCCATTTTCAATATAGTCTTTTGAAAAAATTTCTCCTTTTCATTCTTATTTCAGTTCTCCTCCTCTCGCTCCCATGGAGCGTCATATCATGGACGACGAAGGATCGTATCTACCGTGATATCGATCTGATTCCAGCGAACGAAGTATGACTTCTTCTCGGGACGACACCGAGTGTCAATGGGATGAATAACATATTCTTCTCGACGCGTATCGAAGCCGCGAAGACTCTCTATGAACGAGGGAAGATTCGTCATATTCTTGTTTCAGGAGATAATAGTACTCAAGCGTATAATGAGCCTGAAGCCATGAGAAAAGCTCTCGTAAAAGCATGAGTACCAGATAGCGCTATCACTCTTGATTATGCAGGATTTCGTACACTCGATTCAGTGGTACGGGCAAAGGAGGTATTTGGTGAAGGAAGCGGGTTTACTATTATTTCTCAGCCATTTCATGTGGAACGAGCACTTTTTCTTGCACAAGCGAATGGTATCGATGCTATCTGATATGGATCAGCAAATATCAGCCTAGAACGATGACTCCGTACGTATATACGAGAAATTGGCGCACGATGTATCGCACTGTTTGATGCATATTTTGGGACCGATCCTGTCGTTCTCTGAGAGAAAGAAGTTCTTGGTGGGAAATAAGTTGCCCTAGGGAAGAAAATCTCTATAATCCGCGTATCTTTATCTAGATTTTTCTATGCCAAAAAACGAAATACTCGAAAATATCACTATTGATAAACTTATATTCTGAGGAAAATGACTCTGACTCGCTCCTGATGGTCGTAAGGTGATAGTTTCATGAGGATGTATCCCATGAAGCATCGTGAATATTCGTATACTTAAAGAGAGAAAATCTCACTATGAGGGCCAACAACTTGATGTCATCCAAAAATCTCCTATCGAAGTTCCACTTCCTGAAGGATTTCAGATGTATGGTGGCGCAAAATGGCTCACTATCAGATATGCTGATCAACTTAGGATCAAGTCAGATCAAGTAAGAGAGGCATTCCACTATCTTCGAGATTTCACCTGAGAAACCGAGTGGCATCCGATCATACCATCACCAGAGATCTATGGATATCGTAATAAAGTCGAGTTTTCCTTTGGAAAATATATTTCTGCTCGTGAATGAATTCATGATGATTTCCGTTTCGGATTTCATGCGCAAGGCCAATTTGATCGTATAGAAGACTGTACTTACTGTGCTCTAGCAGATAAGGAGATCAATGAGATTTTTCAGGAAGTGAATACCCTTTCACGATCATCAGGATTTCCGACTTATGATCCGAAAACAGGAGAAGGATTTTGGAGACATTTTGTCGTGCGAAGGGGAAAAAAGGAAGGTGAGATAATGCTCATTTTTTCTGTAAATGGAAAGTATGAAGAGAGAAAAGATGTGCAGTATATTTTTACAAATATGGTTCAAGAATTGACCAAAAAATACTCAAATATCGCTTCCCTCTATTTTCTCGAAAATACTGGACGAGCAGATATCGTCACAGGGAATCCCGTGCTTATATTTGGTAAGGCATATATCACAGCAGAGCTTCTTGGGCTTACATTTGAGATTGCACCGAAGTCATTCTTCCAGGTAAATACTCTCGGAGCTGAAAAACTCTATACAGTCGCAAGCAATCTGATACAAGAGAAGGGATGAATACTTCTTGATCTCTATGCGGGTACAGGTACTATCGGCATACTTCTTTCGCCGTATTTCGAGAAAGTATCTTCAGTTGAACTCATAGAGTCTGCAAGTGCAGATGGAAGACGAAATGCAGAGCGAAATGGAATCACGAATGTAGAATTTACCCGAGCAAAAGTAGAGAATTTTGCTCGTGATTTTGCAAGTACATGATCGAGAGCTGATACGATCGTACTTGATCCACCTCGTGACTGACTTCATCCAGATGCTATCCCATATATTCTTTCGTTTGGCGCGAAGGAAATCATATATGTCTCTTGTAATCCAGCGACTCTCTCGCGTGACCTCGAAGCATTCGTCGGGAAGAAGAAGGATGCTGTATGAGAAGAAGAGAAAACTATTCCTAAAATACAAACAAGCCTCTATCGAATTACAGATATCACACCAGTCGATATGTTCCCTCACACCCACCATATAGAGACGGTGATCCGACTTGAGCGAATATAAAAAATCCCGAAGATT
>JAYWFD010000023.1:0-6824 GCA_043778965.1 Candidatus Altimarinota bacterium | reverse complement strand
GCCATAAAGAGAGAGTTTAATAGGTCAAAACAATTCGGAATAGTCATGGAAAAGAAGCCAGCAGAGTGAAAGAATAATCTAGATTCAGTTTCTGCAGCGGATCTCATGCGTCTCGATAAAGAAGTATCAAAAGAAAAGCGTGGAGAATTCCTCGCAAAATCATTCCTCTACAAGAGAACTACTGACTCTGAAGGAAACATCATAGAAGAGCCTGTCGAAACAGGAAAAATCACTCAAGGAGATACGCTTTTTGTAGATTTTGGGAAAAACAGAAGTGCTGAAAGAAGAATAGGAACTGGCCATATGCTTCCTTGAAATATAAATATAGTAAAGATTATATCAAATGTGAATGGAAAGGCGCTTGAACAATTTTGAGTACGTTGAACTTATAACAATCTTACTGGCTACTACAGTCCGGAATGAAGATATTTACCAGTATATACTGGTGATATGATTGTTGTACCAAAACAAGAAGAGGTAACTAGGATTGAATGATTGAAGGATACAAAAGTTGTAGAATCTTCGGTAGAGATACTTCAAAAAAGAAACTTAGCCGAAGATGCTGCACTAGAAAAATTTGTATGAGAGATTGAGGGGCTTGAAAAAATAGAAAAATGATTCTGACTCTCAACGCTACTTATACGAGAAGCATGAAAAAACACGAAATACCAAGATACGCTTAATAGAGCTATAGAAATTGGTGAATGATACATCAAAAATTGACATGAGAAATACTCAAAAGATGATCTTCAGATTGCAGTTAATCGCCTGAAGAAAACAAAAGAACTACTGTGAGAAAAGAATCTATGACTCAATATAGAGTCATATAAGGCCGCAATTGCTATGTTTGAAAGTGGAGCCAAATCATATATGGCACGAAATGACGAGAAAGCAAGAGGGCTCTGAGTTAATCCTGATAAATATGCCTATGGGAAGTATCAATTTATTCCGAGTACACTTAGGGGATATAGTTCCATACTCTCAAATTATGGCATCACAATCAGTAAACCAGCAACTGAAAACGAGATTCAATCTTGGCTTACAAATTCCGATGCTCAAGAAGCAGTGATGGATCAATATATTATTGATATGGCTACATGAAAAATACTAACAAATAGTAGATTTTCTCAAGAAATATCGGAAGATCCAACCAAAATTGCATATTACCTTGCACTCACTCATATTGGTTGAGAAGGAGCTTTATATAATCAAAATCGCGTAGATTATTTTGATACATCTGTTTCGAAATACTCAAATATAACTTGGGAAAGATATAAGAATATGCTCGCCTAAAACAACTTCCCCTGCCCCTCCGATACTTTCTGGAGGGGTTTTTGTATGGCAAGGAGTCTCTTATAGTCAGCCTTCAGATCGTATCCCCGTATCTCGATATCAGCGCCGAGAAGCCAGGTGATAAATTCAACAGTGTCTACCCCTGTCGGATCAATGTTATATATCGTATCGTTCGTTCAGAGAGCGATACTACTTCCATCTGTCGCGAGGGAACAAGAAGCGTTCTTGAGGATACTCTCACGAAGATGATCGAGTCACTCGAGGGTCGTGATCCTTTGGATTTCTTTTTTTTCGAGGCATTTCGTGACGACGACTTCATCGCGAGGGAGGAGCGATCGGAACTCATACGCCCTGAGGATTTCCTGATATTCTGGTCTCGAGACGTGAGCCCTGAGAGTATCCGATTCGGTGAGGTGAAGAGTAACGTCGAGATCTGTGATGATCGTCGCGAGCTTCTGTGAGAGGAAAGCTTTTTCCTTCTGATCTATGAGTGTTGATTGCACCCTTGGAGTGAGCTCAGTGATATGTTCATAAACTCATTCAAGCGTGCTGTATTTTGAGAGGAGTTCTTCCGCCTTCTTGGGACCGAATCCTGCAATTCCAGGAATATTGTCCGAGCTATCCCCCACGATCGCGAGATAGTCTCGTACTTGAGCGACAGGAACTCCGAATTTCTCAAGGACATCCTTTTCCTTCATGAATTTCTGCTTCATCGCATCATAGATATGGACGTGTCCATCGCGGATGAACTGGCAGAGATCCTTATCTGATGAGATGATGACGAACTGGTAGTCCGTCCAGCCATTCGATCGCTCAGTGACGATGGAACCGATCAGATCATCTGCCTCATATCCTTCCTGTGACAGGATCTGTATACCTGCCGCCTCGAAGAGGGCAAATACTCCATCGATCTGAGAACGCAGATTATCAGGCATACGATCTCTTTGGGCCTTGTATTCACTATATTCCTTCGCTCGGAAACTCTGTCAGACATCATTCGCCACGACGATCGCATCAGTCGGGTGCTCGTCAGAAAGAGCTTTCAGAAATTTCGCTACTCAGAAAATCGCATTCACGACTTCACCCGAACGAGTATGCATCTCAGGTATCGCATAGAACATTCGATAGATCAGATTGTAGGCATCGATGATGAAGAGAGTTTTAGGCATGATTTCGTGGGTCACGGGCAAATGGAAGAAATGAATCTTCCAAGATACTATGGATATATGGAGCCTCGTCAATATGACTTATCTTCCCATTATGTGATTTCGAGGAATGGATGAATTCCGTCTGAGAGATCATGACACCAACGTGGCTCACCATATATTTCCGATGTGTGAGGGACATTTTTTCGAAAAATATAAGATCCCCTACTCGTGCATCCTGAAGCGGAGAGATCCGAGATCACGAATCCAGAAGTATTTTCGGGAGATCTCCGATATACCCAACTGGTATGATGAAATCCGTCGAAGCACAGAGAAGCCATCTCGCTGCAGTGACACAGTCAGTGATATTCGGTGCATTATCATACTTCGCGCCTCGAAGATACGATGTCGAGAGGATTTTTTCGAGAGCAAACTCGAATCGCACAGGATCAAAAGCAAGATATGGAGGATGGATGATTATTTTCATATTAGGAAAGCGTGAGATCCTCTTCTATAGGAAAACCCTGGAGTTCGAGCATTTTTCGGATAAATTTTCCCTGAAGTTTTCCTGGGATGAAGTGCATATGAAGGTGTTCGATACTCCTATTTGCCATGGTTTCCCGTGTACAGGAGAAATAATCACGAGTACCATAGAACCCCTTCATGAAGAGGTGAATCATTCTTATTTCTACTATCTCATCCAGATCGAGCTCATGAGAAAACATATTATGCCTATACGGCACTGCCATAAGGTGCTGATGTTCTCCAGAATACGGGAAAATATTGCGGATTATATACCAGTATTTCCCTTTCCAGAGGATTTCATTTTTCCTTCATAGGAGATCACAAAAAGGACATTCGTCCTTTCAGAAAATCTTATCCCGTGTCTTTTCATCATAGTCTTTCCGGTCTTTGAATTCTGGCATGGAAGAGTTAATAAGGAATATTTCTGATCTTGGCAATACAATTCCGCATCAGTCGTTCATCATTCACGATAAGCGCTTCATCGAGGGAGAACCACCTGATATCATCCACCTCAGATTCTTGTCGATTGAAGACAGTATCCTCAGGAACAATCCCGAGATAGAGAATATCGAAATGGAAATGCGCCAGTCGTCACTTGGCATCTATCGGAACATCATGCACATCGACATGGAATATTGCATCCGACATTTCTGGTTCATCGAGAATTCCAGATTCCTCATGGAACTCTCTCAGTGCGACAATCCTGACATCGATCTCTCCATCACAATGCCCACCGAATTGTTGCCAACGCTGAAATTTCTTATGGAGCATGAGGAGGAGCTTTGTCCGCTCAGGATTCGTGATGAACATCGATGCAGTAATATGTCCAGCGAGATTGTCCTTCACAAAAGCAAATTCTCAATACTGTTCCATCCATGCTATAATTTGCTCGGCAGAATCTGCCTCAAATGGATACCGTTCTGCATGGAGCTGGAGAGAATGAATCAGTTGATCGATCGTCATACTAGAGTTGAATATGGAAAAAAAGGGCGAGTCGGAACCCAATTTTCTCCAGTATATGCATATGTCTGAAAGTGAGAAGGAAAATAATACTACATTCGATAAAATTCATGCCAATGAAGAATATATTCGCAAAATTCCACTCTGTCACTGCAAGCATATCGAGTCAATAGATCAATATAGAGATTCCCCATGCAAGGCGATCCTCAGTATCAGGAAATCGGAAAAGTTTATAGGAAATGGCGAGCATCCCACAGGTATCGATGAGGGTATTGATGATCAGTGTATAGAGCGGATTATCACTGAGATACCAGATACCGAGACTCAGAAATGCGAGGAAGATAAGTCACTGTTCAAACCGAGTGACACGAAATGATCCATAGAAGAGTGAGAGAATTGCCTCAATCGTGTGCAGTATCGTCAATGTTCCGATGAGCCATATGGCAGATCCAGTTCAGGCAGAAAGTGAGGAAAAGAATACAAAACTCATCGAAAGTGCGATGATGAACCATCACGTGAAGTTCGGTACAGTACGTCTCTGGAGGATCATATAGATATACCGTCACTCTACAGCAATTGCGATGGATGATGCGACGAGGGCGAATATTTCAGACTGGAGGAGACTCATAAGGATTTATTGAGAAAATTGATATTGATCAAGAGCTGTTATAATTTTTTCAAAGACCTCTTCTTCATCACCATTCGCATCAATACGAAAAAACCGATTTTTCATGATTTCCAACTTTTCACACTTTTCATATCATCGAATAATTGACTGATAAAATTGCTTTCATTCTCTCTCGAGTTTATCTCGTCAATGATCAGATGTCCGAGAAAGTGCAAGATCAATATCGATTTCGAGGTAGAGGACAATATCAGGGATAACGCCTGCAATAGCCTCTTTGTTTATTTCGAGGACTCGATCAATACCGAGACCCTGCGCCTCTCCCTGTATGACACATGAGGAGAGAAATGATCGATCAGCAATCACGATATCCCCATTCTCAAGTGCTGGCTTCACGATAGTCTCAAGTGTCTGCGCTCGAGCAGCAGCGAAGAGATAGGCATTCGTGAGGGGATTCATGACTTCACTTTCCCATACCTTTCCCTGAGCGAGAGCTCGGATATCCTCTGCAATAGGAGTCGATCCTGGTTCACGGACATGGATAACTTTGGGGGGCTCATATTCCCGTCATTGCAAGGAGTTTTTCTGTTCCAGTGAAAAACGACGTGGCAATCCAAGTTCCTGGGAGCACTGGATTGCTTCGTTTCTCGCAATGACGGAACGGAAATACTCCCCGAGTCGTTTCACTTGAGTCGTCTTCCCTGACCCGACGATGCCTTCGAGGACTATATACATGATTGCCACTATAGTGATTTATCCAAAAAATGAAATCAGAATAATCCCCGAAAGGATGATACAGGCTCAGAGAAAGCGCTGGAAGAGGTGTTTCTCCTGGAAGAACCATCCCCCGAACATCACGGCAAAAAGTGCAGAAGCAGATTTAAATGCACTGGTATACGGAGCGATCACCTCTGAGACGATGTACATCTGTGAGAGGTAGATCCAGACATGGAGGACGATGAGAAGCGTGAGTGCCCTGTACTGAGTTCGCATATTCTTCCTCAGTGTCTTGCGGTGCACGTATATATCTCTGAGACTCATGAGAAAGACAATCGAATTCATGAGAAATGCCCAGAACCAGATAGAACTCGCATGGATCCCCATACGATCGAAAGTGACCGTGAATCCATAGAAACATACCGCGATGAGAAACATCCGAGAACCAGGATTAGTGATGAGCGCTCGGATCGGCTCGATGAAGGTCGTATGCCCTTTCTCTACTGCGAGGAAATACGTTCCCCCGATCATGAGAACAATACCGAGAAATCCCCAAAGATTCACAGACTCATGGAGAAGAAGCATACTCGAAAACACGGTCGCAATCGTGACCAGTCACTTCATCGGAGTGATGAGCGATATATCTCAGAGGGAGAGGGACTGGAAGTTGAAATACTTTCCGAAGTAGTAGAAGAGCCCACCTCAAGCAACAATCCAGATAAATGACGAGAATTCGATATGACTCGGCATCCCCTCCCTGATGAGAAAAGGAAGAGTGACGATGATGATCGCAAGCGAACATATCCCCGTCATCACTCCTGCATCGAGGGACTTCAGAGATTGCTTGATGGAAATATCCTTGAAGGCATTCAGGAATGAGAGGACGAAGAAAGCGTAGAGGTAGATCAAGGGAAGTGAAAAATGAAGAATGAAAAATATAAGCGGACTCTACTGAGATTTCTCCTTAATTAAGTTTAAAAATCGAATCCTAAGACAAGTCCTTTTACTCAGTCATTGCGAGGAGTTTTTCTGTTCCTGTGAAAAACGACGAAGCAATCCAAGTTTCTGGAGCCACTGGATTGCTTCGTTCCTCGCAATGACAGACTGCAATGAAACAGAATCTTTCCACATCTTCTAGAGAAATAATGTTTTATCACCAAAAAGGAATATGCAGAGCGCTATAAAACTTGAAATAGCACTTATAACCATTGCCCACATTGCAATTCTGAGATTTTTTTCCTGAATCTTCAAGGATTTTTCTTGTGCTTGCAATTGTTGTTCTGAGGACTCTTTCTGATCCTGAAAAGCTTTTGCTGCAATTTCTGTTTGTTCAAGAGTACACTTCTCTTCAAGAGTTATAGATGCAAAACAACTTTTGCATGTTAATAAAGAAGAATGTGGCCAATTTCAAGCTTCTGCACTTTTTTCAAAGTCCCACTGATGCTCACACTCATCAAAAAGTACCATAATTTTTAATTATTAATTATTAATTCACATCATTATCCCTCCCCACCATCCCTCACACCACCGCCATTTTTGCTTTGATGGGTGCATCCGCT
>JAYWFD010000022.1:0-2553 GCA_043778965.1 Candidatus Altimarinota bacterium | reverse complement strand
ACAGAAATAGATGTTAATTGGATAGGGAAAACTGCTGTCCCTCTCTTCTCTGAGATTATCAGAGACCATATATCAGTAGGTTCTATTAGTCTCAAAAGAGTTTTAGATTTTCGACAATGCATCGCTGAAGTGGATGAAGAGTATTCTCCAGATACAATATTTCCCACAGATGAAGATATTTCTCCAATAAAAGTAGCATGAGTTATAGAGCATATTACTCTACCAGGATTTATACCTGAAGATGTTTTGATAGAAGTTCCTCAATTTCAGTCTGATATGAGTACATGAAAAGAAATACAAGAGATTTTAGAGCTCCAAAATGGAAAAAAGAAGAAAAAGAAGAGCAAAATCACACTCCAAGAAAAGAGGACGCAAAAGGAAGTTCTATGAAAGAAAAAAACTACTGCAAGAATACAAAAGGAGGAACAAATTCAAGAACTTTATAAACAATTGATACAGTTTCGTCAGTTCTGGAAGCAGTCACTAGAAGAACTCAAAAAGAGAAAGTTTCGAGTTGATGAAAATATTCAAAGAATACAATTTCATATTCCACTAACTGGAAAGAGCAAGTGAGAAACTCGAGAATCACTTGAGGAAAAGCTCGGAAATATTTGATGAGAAATAGAAAGAACTGAAAATATCTTACAATGAGAATTACAAGATGATACTTATGAGTTTCAGAGAATATCAAATGAAATTAGAAGACTAAGGCAATAGATGGATTGTATCAAACTCTTCTTGCAAAATATTGTCAGTATGTATATTTGATTATTAATGTGTCTTTATGAACGCACTTTCTTCTCCTTCTTGATGACTAGACAGGGGTATCGAAGATATTGGGAGATTCTTCCCCCTATCTCGAGAGCAAGTAGATAGAGCTCGATGACTAGGAATGAGTGATGAGAAACTTTCTGAGATAGCAAATCGCTCTGAACGATCGAGGGTATTCTTCGGAAAATTACGAAGTAATAGTCAAGTATTTACATACCTCAAATACTTGACTCAAAAATCTGGTCCTTCTGGATCAGAAGTAGAAAAAAATTCTATGAATGAGGCCTTTATCAGTCGTATTATTGAACGGATCGAAGCGCTCATAAATGAACTCTTTAAACAAGATGATATTGCTAAAAATATACCTTATATAGCTTCCTACTATATCGAAGATCCTGATGAGAGACTCTGGTATCTCCACATGATATGACTTCTTGATTTCTGGAGAGAACTCGGGCGTGATCATAGTTCTTTCGGGAGACTTCCGAAAGACGAAGAAGTGCATAATAAAAGAAATACCCCGAGGAATGAAAAAATATTTGATGAAGCACGAGCAATTTGGTCGAATTATACAGGGAGAGTCAATAGTCAAGGATTAACGTATAGTTTTTACTCATACTCAGATGATGGGGAAAGTATCTCTCTACTAAAGATATGATCCGAAGCCTTAAAAGAAAGTAGTGGAAAAGAAGCTATTTCGCATATAGGAAGAACTCCTGTATCTATAGGAAAGAAGTATCCCGATACTGAAGTGGCTCTACTCGAAGAGTATTATATGTTATTTTGAGATGTGCCTCCAGTATTTGAGCCTCCACAGAAACTCAGGAATCAATTTATCTGAAAACATAGAGGGTATTTCTTAGCGGCTCCCAATAATAGTCCTTGGTTAAACACTAAAAAAATATTAACAAAAGATGCACCAGGACCTGCTATAAAATCGTGAAATACATGATGACTACAGAAAACGAAAAAGAAAGCTACGGCCTCATCTCCCCCTCTTGTAGTGGCTCCTGTACATAAGACTATAGATACTCCTCAAGTATCTGCGAAAGTGGACAAAACTCTGCGAGTATTCCCACAACCCTCTCTCAAATCAAATCTATCATACTTGATACAAAATGGTATTGTAAATAATGTCCCTCTTGGGAAATTCATAGAAAATCCCCAACAAGATACATCACTCTGGATCGGCATAAGAATATGAGACACTATAGAATGGAGAATACCAGGTGATACTGACTCTATTACTCTAGCAAAACCAACAGAAGAAACTACATACGTTTTCTGTTTTGTAGAGGATAATGCTGAGCCGACAGCACCACCAGAAGATACAAATAAATACCCTCGTACTGAGATTACTGTATCACCAAGAACCTTCCCTTCTAGTCCTCCACCTCCACCGAACTTGAGATGAGTGATAGCTAATACGCAAGTAGCTGTACAGACTAATCTTCCTAGTTCGGATCGTCCGTTAGTAGTAGTAAATACTTTCGAAGATAAGACAGATACACTTGCATTAAAGATTATGTGATATTTCGATACATGAACAGAATCTTCATTACCTATTGCGCTGAGTACAAAATGAGATGGAACTATCATCGGCATACTCGATACAAATCCTATTGTATCTTTTGAGATTGCTACAGATGATGCTATCATATTTTGACCGAAAGATATCATAGGTGTCGATCTAGCAAGATTACAGCTTGAACTGGGCACGTATCTACCTAGTCTTATCAGGCAAGCGAGATCTCGTATCGAAGAGAAGAAACAAGGAGAAAT
>JAYWFD010000021.1:0-6836 GCA_043778965.1 Candidatus Altimarinota bacterium | reverse complement strand
TTTCTGGTTTTTTAGGAGACATAGATTATTTATTTAGCAGGAGTATTAACTGGGAATCTTGTACCAGTATAGACTGATTCGACTGTTTTCTGGATCCCTCCTCTTTCACTCACTACACTTCCTGTTGCATCATAGAGTGCTACTCAGAGATTCTTTGCTTCATTGAGTATAAGCACTTTTCACGTGATTTGGGCTGTACGCTCTACTACAGCGACTTTTCTCGCTACGTCGACGATTTTCCCTCATGTTGCCCATGCTTTTGCTGCCTGTCATAATATAGGAACAAGACCCAACATTCCAAATCATACTCTTTTAATAGCATCACCTCGATCTACTTTCCTTTTGCTTGTTATTTCTTCGCCCATCACTCATTGTGCAAATCAAACTACAATATCATATGCTCATCCTACTACTGGGATGAATCCTATACCCATATCAGCAGCATCGATAGCTCATTGTTTCAATCCAGAATTTGCTGTTGTAACACCTATTTGTCCCAGTCCCACAAGAGTCAATGCGCCATACACCACTCTCATAGCTTTACCTCCAGCTTTTGTAGAGCCTATAGATTCGAGCTTCGATGTTCCAGTATTCATAGCATCGAAAAACCCTCAGAGCTTCGACTGAGCATGAAGTGAATCGAGCTGAAGGGGAGTGAGAGTCGCGGCAGCGGCACCATATTTGGCACGAGCATCATTGTTATATCTCTCGATTTCACTATTTATCTTTCCTATTTCTACTTCTGTCTTTTTGCGAAGTGCTTCGACATCACCTGTTCCTGCTTGTTTATCATATTCTGTCATGATCCGTCCAGCTTCAGTCTGAAGGGCCTTGATACGTGTTTCTACACTATCGAGGCTTGTTTTGAAAAATTCTACTCACTTTCCTCGTGCATCAAGGAGATTCTGCATATCACGAAGTGCCTGCGCTCTTTCTGTCGGTGTTCCTTTCAGTTTTCCTTCGATTCTCAGTGCTTCTGGATTTTTCTGCGCGAGGAGTTTATTGAGTTCTTCATTGAGTTCGAGATTTTTTGCTTGAGAGATACCAGGTTCACTGAATCGATCGAGTGCTTGATGCATAGGAGAAGCATCTGCATGAGCAGTACGTACCTTTTGTTCACGCTTCGCAATAGCCTCAGTACTTCCATCAATGGTTTTTTTTGTTCCAGCAAGTTTATTGGTTGCTCTTTCTCTTTCTACAATAAGGGGTTTGAGTTCAGTATACACACGTACTTGATTCTCTATATGGGTGATTCGAGATTGGCGCTTACTAAACCAGTCAAATGCTACTTTATTTTGTTCAGATTGCGCGAGAAGGCCTTTTTTCTGAGTATTGAGTTCTTGAAGTTCAGTCTTATATGTATATGTACTCCCCCGAGCAGTATCCCTTTGGGTTGTGGCTACAATTTCTGCCGTTCTTGCTTGTTCTATAAGTCATGTCGATCCCTGGAGTTGGTCGAGCCTGGCTTGGAAAGCAGTTTTGGCAGTATCTAAGGTGCGAGAATCAGCGATTTGCCCGCTCAGACGAGCTTCTTCAGTCTGAAAAGTCGTTACTTTTCATGATTGCTTTTTTATCTCAGCTTCAGCAAGTTCTATCGTACCATTAGGTTTTTCTAAGAGTCCTATCACCATAGTTTTATTATCGATTTCTCACTGTTTGAAGGTAAGCTCAGATCATACAGGGAGGAATGTATCACCATGGGCATACCCTATTCTTGTTCGAGTGGCTTCGATATCAGAAAAACTTCTTCCAGCTACAGCATCTTTTATAGCTTGTGACTCTGTCGCGAGTGCACCAGTATGATTCTCTAGAGTTGTTTTTTCGAGTTGGAGTTTTGATATCTCAGTGTTTATATCAGCGATTTTCACTCCATCAGCATTAAATCGTGCATCGGGAGTATGGGCTTGTTCACGAGCATAGAGCTGATCAATAATTGCTTTCTTATCTTTTACACTCGCTTCATCAGCTGCAAGGCGTCACTCTCGACGTTCTTTTATAGTAGTGCGAAGTGCGACTCGCTTTTCTGCTGAACTCGTTTTTGTATCTTCTGCCGTTCGTAGAGCATCTCGATCTGCTTGTGGTCTCTCATGCCATCGTCCATCCACGCGCATTCACATCCTCTCAGCAAGTGTATCAAAGTGTGCGAATGCCTCCTTATCATTTCAGGCCGTAAAAGAAGATCTCATATTTTCCAGAGATGTCTTCGCTTCAGTGATCGTCGCACCATTTGTCATTTTATTTTTCTCGAACCATCACTTGAGTTCACTATCCATCTGTTTCGTAAGATCGAGCATGAAGTCCTTGTATGCAGCATCTCGATCATACTTCTTCTGGAATGCTGTATGTGCCTTCGTCCGAGTCCACTCTCAAAGTTGACCCGGGAGTACATAAAACGCCTGTAGTCACTTATGAAATATATTCGGTTTATCTCACCAAAGAGGCGCAAAATCTTTCGGAAAATATCAAAGTTGTACGAGTCTAAATATATTAAAAGCTGTTGTCGGTGCTAATGGTAAGTCTTCTGTATCTTCTTTTGGTTTTTTTATTGGTTTTACTACTACATTTCCTCATCCTACTGGAGCAATCCATGTTCCATCAGCTCATGTCTGTCCTGGTTTTGCATCTCCTGCTACTCGAGCTGGAACTGCAGCAGCAGGTGCTGCAGCAGCGACCTCACCTTTCAGCGCAGCGAGAAGACTAGCAGATACTCAGAATGTCTGAAGTTTTGCACGAAGACTACTAAGGTCTGTCTTACAAGCCAGAGCGATTTCTTCTTGAGTTGGTTCGAGATCCTCTACAAAACATTGATTTTTTCGGAGTATCTCTTTATCAGCAGAGGAAAGAATGATATTTTCTGACATATTTTGGAATTATATGGATTTAGGAAACTATTTTACTTCTATAATACATGACAAAATACTTCATGCTTGTTTGAGTTGACACTTAGATGATGTTGATATATTTGTCGGAATTTTGACCAATCACATATCGATCTCTACTGTCGCTGAAAAATCAATAGTTATTTCTTGATCGATAAGGTTTCATTGTTTATCAAAATGAACTATCATGGGCTTTACTTCAGTCAAGCGAGGATCGATTTTTCTAGAATCTAATACTGTAAGTACTGTCTGATATCTTCAATCAGTAAGTTTTTTGATTTCACGAGTAAATGCTCATGGGGGTATGTTTGAGCCATCCACTTTTTTAGCATCAATAGTATATCACTTAATTTTATCAATAACTTGAGCTTCTGTTAGAATTTCTGCGGGTTTTGCAACTGGAGCTACAGTTTTTATCGTCTTCGCGAGAGCACTCGAAAGTGTGTCATTTGCTACTATTCCATACTTTTTCTCTATTTGATCGACACCATATTCTTTATTTTGTATATCTTTCTCTCTATTTTCTAAGTCGACGTTCGAGAAGTCCTTACCAGTCAAATAGACTCGAGCAATTCTCTTAAACAAATTTGGATCCATATTGGTTAGTTTGATCCGTGGATCAATTACTGGAGCTGGATCAAATATAGAAAGTGGTGGATTATCTCGAGAAAGAAGGGCAGATACAGGTATGTCTTTCATGTTTTTCGTCAGGAATTCTATATAGTCCTTCGGCGTTGCTGTATAACCTTCTCGTTTTTTCGCAAGTACAGGCTTCAGAGATTCCATATTCAGTACACGCTCAGCTCCGATCTTCTCTGAAGGAGAGAGTCCTTCGGGAAGTGCTGTAGTAGTCTCTGGCGTAGCGGGATCTGCTTTTGCTGGTGCTGGCTTATCTGCAGCAGCTCCAGCTGGAGCATCTCATGGTTTCTTGGCATCTGGCTTATTGCCACCTATGAGTCACATCCCTTTTGCCATATCAGCAAAAGACTTTCCACCGAATCCTATCACTGCACCGAGCCATCCTGAGTGTTTGCCAAGAGGACCAAGATCATACTCTTTATTGAGGAGTTTCCATGCTCATACGATACTGATGATCGCTACGGCGAGTCCACCGATTGCTCCACCTTTTTCGAATCACTTTCCGATTGCCTGCATCCAGCCACCCATGAATCCACCGACATTCTCCGCGAACTTCCCACCAAATTCTCATACCTTCTCACCGACTGTATCTGCACCACGTTGCACGGCACTATCTGGTGTGGAAGAATCTTGTTGTTTTGATGGTGGAGCTCATGCTCCAGAAGGATTCGGAGGCACTAGTGATATTGGGGGTACTATAGAAGCTATAAGTGCTGGATTGTTACCTGTAAATACTCATGCAAGTTCCTGATCTTTATAGTTTTTAAGTAGATCAGGGAAGTTCATCCGCGAAAGAGACTCCATAGAAACTGTAACTGCACGGTCACGAAGATCACTAGCACTTGAAGGAACTCTCTTACTAAATTCCTTGTAGTCAGCCATAGAAGCATTTGGGTCGATTTTCCCATCTTGGGTTTTCTTTAAGATTGCATACTGCTGGAATGTCGGACTTGTAGAGAGAAGTCAGTATTTGACAGTATCGAGAGAAAGGGTCTTCGTTCGGACGAGAGTATTAAGTCTCTCTTGAAGTTTCACTGCTTGGTCATTTCATTTTGGTTCGATCATGATACTATCATTGCGATCGATAAAAAGATGGAGTCACCGAGTACGGAGAGATTCAAGCAAGACTCCACCATAAACACCACGAAGAGTAGCTTTATTGATCGCGAAAGGTATAGCTTCTATAGCCCGTTCTATCCAAACAATGTTAGATTCGATATCCTCAGGAGAAAAATCTTTCATTTTCTCTTGAAATTTTCTTTTCTCTTCAGCGATTTGATCGTTACTGAGAACTCAAGTTTGTTCTACTTTTTTTCATTCGGCTCAAGATGGTAAGCCACTTCAAAATGTAGCTCGAATAACCTCTCCTCTTTTTGCATCATCTTCCGTAGTCGTTCCTACAATAGCTGCAAGATCCTTAATAAGCTGCTCATAGCGATCTTTCCCTAAGTGGCGAGGAGCATTGAATTTTATCACAAAAGTACTTCCTGTCTGCTGAAGGTAATCTCTTGGATATTTTACTCATCTTTCCTTAAGAGCATCACAAAGCTCATCTAATGAACTGAAAGTGTAGGTTACTCCGATTTGTTCAGTAATTTCTCCTCGGGCAAGAGCACTGAGTTTTGTTTTTTCTTCAAATACACTTTGAGAAGCATTGAGTATCTCAACAAGTTTAAGTATTTGAGCTTTTGTAAGTTTTCTCTCCTGGAAATTCTTTTCTACATCTGGATTAAACCAAGCTTTTTTCTTCCAGCCATTTTCCTCAAGAAGTTTTGCAAGGATTTCATATGTAGAAACATGAATTTCAAGTTCTGGTGATTCAACTGGCATAGGATTATATTAAATAAATACAAGTTACCCCTCCACCCTACTCTATTTCCATTTTTTTGGCAAATATTTCTGAGGGTTTTCGAGATATTTCAGAAAATTATATGCAAAATAGACATTTAATCAAATTATTCCCTCTATTTTATGGAAGTCAATACCTATTTTTATACCGAATGAATTGACAATACAATTTAAAGTAATTTAAATACACATTTTCATTTGCTTTTTTTCTTTTCTCTTCTATACTCCGAGCGAATTTTATTTTCCTCTCATTTTTTCGATTATGAGACGTTCGGCCTCTTAATTCGACATTCTCTTCAGAGAAAATGTAAGCATTACTTTTATCACTCTCTTTGATTTTATGAAATACCGCAATATCGCCATCATCGCCCACGTAGATCATGGTAAGACGACTCTCGTCGATGCCCTCCTCCGCCAGTCAGGTACATTCGCCGCTCACGAGCAAGTCGATATCTGTGTCATGGACTCCAATGACCAAGAAAAAGAGCGTGGAATCACCATCTACGCGAAGAACACTGCCGTCATGTACAAAGACGTGAAGATCAATATCGTCGATACTCCAGGACATGCGGACTTCTGATCTGAAGTAGAGCGCGTACTGCGTATGGTAGACTCTGTATGTCTCGTCGTCGATGCGTACGAGGGTCCTATGCCACAGACGAAATTCGTACTTAAGAAAGCGCTCGAACTCGGACTCAAACCTATCGTCGTGATCAACAAGATCGATAAGCCTACCGCTCAGCCAGAAGCCGTCGTCGACATGCTCTTCGATCTCTTCGTCCAGCTCGGAGCGACCGATGAACAGCTTGATATCACAGACGGACGTATCGTCTATGCGATCGCTCGTGAAGGTATCGCCATCAAGGATATGGGTGATGAACGCGTGAATATCCACCCACTCTTTGATACGATCCTCGAACAAGTTGCTGAGTCAGCGAATGATACGACGAAGCCATTTAAGATGCAGATCGCCAATCTTGCCTACGACAACTATGTCGGACGTATGGGGGTGGGGCGTGTCTATGAAGGAAAGGCAAAAGTCGGACAGCAAGTCACGATCGTCGGAAATGACGGAGTCCGCCGAAGTGGGAAAATATCGAAAATCTATACATCTCTCGGGCTCAAGAAGATCGAAGTAGAAGAGGGAGAAGCAGGTGATATCATCACCATCGCGGGTATCCCAGATATCTATGTAGGTGAGACTGTATCTACTGATGCGAATGTCGCTCCTATGCCCGCGATCACCGTCGATGCTCCGACTCTGAAGATGGAATTCATGGTTAATGATTCTCCATTTGCAGGAAAGGAAGGAAAGTTCGTCACTTCTCGTCAGATTCGTGAGCGTCTCGAAAAAGAAATGGAGATGAATGTGGGTCTCGCGATCGACTTCGAGAACTCTGATGGAAATAGCTACAATGTCTCAGGTCGTGGAGAACTCCACCTCTCAGTCCTCGTCGAGACGATGCGCCG
>JAYWFD010000020.1:0-18038 GCA_043778965.1 Candidatus Altimarinota bacterium | reverse complement strand
CTTCCCTCCTGCCACAAGGACTCGCGAAAAGAAAAATCCACCCGAGGGAGGGTGGATTTGTGGATTTAGGTAAAATTTTACTTATGCTTTTCAGATTTAGCAGTCTCAGCTTTTATGAAACAATAAACATAAATAATTATCAGTGCGGTACTATATAGATCATGCAGGGAGAATTTAATATTAAATATTCCTAATAATAATCCTATTAAGAGTAATCAAAATGATATAAAGCCCCCAAGTATAGTACTATAAAAAATAACCGCTTGAATTACAACTTTATCTCCTCGTTTTTGTAAGTATAAGAGACAAATAGGTAAGCCAAGTGATAAACCTAATGAAAGAAATTGCACTAACTGAAAATCAAGCATAACAAATATATTTATAGGTAAAGCTTCTATAAAGTAGCTCCTTCTGAAAGGTTACAATATGTAATTAAAACTATTGATCATAATGGTATGAATCCAATTGCATCACCATTTGATTTATAAATATAAGCTCATGCCGGATTCTCATCTTTTGTTAACTGATCGATACTTTTTGTTAAAACCTCGATTCCATCGATAGTTATTTCATTTATTTTATCTCAAATTTTAAAAGTTCAATTACTTGTAGAAATGGAGAAGATAGGAGGAAACATATTTTAAGAAGTTTAAGAAAGTAAGTTTATCGGATATTTCATATACGTTTATTAAAGATATTGATACTTAAATCCACATCAATTGTCGCAAAAAAATTCATTTTCCTTTGATGTTATTATCCGTGCATGAAGTGGTTTGTTGCAATTTGTATTTTTACAAGTGTTAAGCATAAGTAAGTAATGGTCATAGTAAATCTGATTTCATAAGATTCGATTAGCATCATTCATACTACTAATTTCAAATAGAATGTTATTTCTGGTACTTTCCAGCATAGAATTTATTTAGTAGATTTTATTTTTATCAAATAGCAATTTGGAGAGTTGAATGAATAATTAGGGAGCTTTGATAAAGGCGAAATTATTTCATTATACATAATTTATAAATTTCACTTCATTCATCAGACATTGATGCATTCGTGTATTTCCCCTCAAAATCATATATTTTTTCCCTGATTTTTTCACAATTTTTTGAATGATTTTCATCATTTTTCCTCTCAAAGTATGAGAAAATTAGGACAATTATTATTAATTCTATGACAATCAAGACTCCTATAGCTTCTGCGCGACTCTGAGAGTTTTGCATATCTCATATTTTTCTTGAGATAAATATGAGTAACCAAATAGGCGATAATCATACAATTATAGCAATTATTGGGAATACGAAACCTGTTAATAGGCTTGATAATCCCCCATTAAATAGATTTGATAGCGCTTCCATATTTTTATTTAAAAGTTAGTTTAATTTTAAATTTCTTAGAAGAAGTGCTTTACCCACTACAACTTACACAATTTTCCTTACTGACCTCACTCGAGAGTGATCGTACATAGTAGACCGTCTTCACTCCCTGCTTCCATGCCTTCATATAGTATGAGTAGAGCTCACGAGGAGAGACCTTCGCCGGGTCGATCATCCACTCGAAGCTGATGGACTGATCGATCCACTTATAGACGACGGAGATCATATCGATCACGTCGTTCATATCCATATTCACATACTCCTTATAGTACCAAAAGTTCTCAGAGTTCAGCTTCGGAGCGATACGGATGGTAGGAGAGGAGAGATTGGTCTCGACGAAGTACTTCTTATATATTGGGAGGAGAGCAGCAGTCGTCCCGATGATACCTGCAGTAGAGGTATTCGGCGCAGGACCGAAGTGGTAACCGAATCGGACACCATGAGCCTTCATATCTGCGAAGATCTCTTTCCACTTATCCTTCATACTTGTCTCAGTCGTATACCATGTCTCATCGTGACCGAGGAGGATTCATTTGTCATACTCAGATCCAGAGTAGAGCTCATAGCTTCCACGTTCCTTCGCGAGGTCGATAGACGTGCGATATACGTGCCAAGCGAACTCTTCGAACATCTTGTCAGCGATGTCACGAGCTTCCTGTGAATCGTAGGCGATGAGGTGGGTCGCGAAGTACTCAGCGAGTCCGAGGTATCCGAGAGCGACAGGACGGTAGCGGAGACTCGTACGCTCAGCTTCCTTCAGAGGATACTTCGTGATGGTCACGACATTGTCGAGGATCCGCATCATGACAGGGACGGTCTCTTTCATATGTTCCGCAGTGAATACCTTCGCGACATTGATCGAGGCGATATTACACGTGACGGTATCCCCTGCTTTATACTTGATCGCGACTTCACCATTCTCGAGACTCTCTTCGATGAACTCTGTCGGTGAAGAGTTCTGACAGATCTCCGTACAGAGCTGAGTCGAGTAGATATTTCCTGCGTGCTTATTCGGATTGACGCGATTCACTGTATCTCGGAAGAAGACATAGGGCATCCCGGTCTCGACTGTAGACTTCAAGAATGTCTTGAAGAGGTCTTTCGCTTTTATGATTTTATTGAGCTTCAGCTTAGGATTTTTCTCCGCGTCAGTATAGAATATCTCGAAGTCGACATCGAAGGAGTCTTCGATACGACGACCATACGTCGTCATGACTTCATGAGGATCCATAAGAGTCCAGTCTCCATCTTCTTCGACGCGCTTCATGAAGAGATCGGGGACGGAGATCGCAGGAAAGAGGTCAAATGCCTTCGATCGGATATCTCCAGTCTCCGTCTGCATATCGAGAAAGTCGTAGATATCACGATGCCAGACATCGAGGGTGACAGAGATTGCACCAAGGCGAGCGCCGAGTTGGTTTACAGCGGTAGCAGTATCATTGACGACCTTAAGCCATGGGAGGACTCATGCAGAGGCATTATCGATACCACGTATCGATGATCCACGAGAGCGGATGTGTCCCCAGTACGATCCGATACCACCTCCGTATTTCGATATCTGAGCCATATTCTCGATGCCGTGGTAGATAGCTCGCAGATCATCGGAGACATTCAGTTTGAAGCAACTCGTGAGCTGGTAGAAATTCGTCCGAGCATTGATCAGAGTCGGAGTCGGCAGAGAGATACGCTGAGTCGAACACTGATCATAAACTTTAAATGCGAATGCGAGACGATCCTCATCTTTTTCTGGAAGTGCGAGAAATAGTGCTACACCCATATAGAGCTCTTGGGGAAGTTCGCGGACATTTTTATTCGGATTATTGAGGTATCGCTTCGACAGGGAGAGGACGGTTGTGTATCCATACTCCATATCTCGAGCCTTCCCATGCTTCGCGAGGTATTCTCCGGCTTTCTCGAGATCCTTCTTCGTATAGTACTTCATGAAGTCTTCGAAATAGAGCTTCTCTTTCACATAGGATTCGAAAAATGGTACATATGACTTCGCAGTATAGACATCTGTCTGCTTCATACTTCGACTCTTCCCTGCTTTCTTATAGAGATCGAAGAGCGCGAGGCGACCAGCGACGTGTTCCCATGCGATATTTTCGACCGTCACGAGGTCGATACAAGTCTTGACGATAAGTTTCGCGATATCACTCGTTTTCATGTCTTCGACTATGTTCTTCTTAAATGCTTCCATAAGCTCATCGAAACTACATTTATCCTCATATCCCTTCACCGCAAGGGTGAACATCTTCTCGATCTTCTCGAAATCAAAATCCTCTTTCCCACCTCCTGACTTCGATACTTGGAATCCATTTTTCTCGAATTTTTTCACGAGCTTCACGTGTGCTTCTGCACGCTCTTCTTGCTTCCCCGCACGATAAATGATATACTCTTTCGCGACTTCGAACTTATTGAACTTCATGAGATTACGCTCGACGATATCCCCGATATCCTCGACTGATGGGACACGATTCGTGAATATCTCACCATAGACATGATCGATATCTTTGATAATAAAGTCAGTCACAACAGGGATGAATGATCTATCAGGATCGCCACAAGCGATACATGCCGCTTCGATAGCTTCTTCGATACGTGATCGGTCGAAGTCGACGACTTCATCATTGCGTTTGCGGATTTTGAGGGGGGACATATACGAGGAAAAAGTTAAAAGAGAAAAACAAAAAATTCGACCAATTTCCCTTTTACAAAGGACTACTTTCTGAGTAGACTATCGGTCGAACTTTTCGAGATGAAATGAGACGATGTATCACATAAACATACTAGATATTGTGTGATCGAATGTACTCCTTCCCCTACATGTTGTCAAAAGTTTTTGTAAAATTGTTCACCTTTTGTATTCGTAGACTCATTTTTTCGTTTTGTTGACGTTCTTATAGCTTATGTCATTCACCGAATCTTCACATATAGATGCGAAAAATCGCATAAAAAGTCCTTTCGATACTCCTGAAAAACAGATTTTTCAGCATGTTATGTGTTTTGGTACATTCGATATCTTCCACCCATGACATATCTACTATCTCAGGGAGGCAGAGAAGCTCGGTGATGATCTCATCATCGTGATAGCTCGTGATGGTCGTGTCAAAAATCTCAAATGAAGACTTCCCCAAGACCATGAGGATGTGCGTCGCGCGAATGTAGCAAGTGTATTCAAAAATGCCCAAGTTATCCTTGGTGGTGTAGAAGATATTTTTGCTCCTTTACGAAAGTATACTCCTGATATCCTCGCATTTGGCTATGATCAGCGAGTTCCAGAAGAGAAGATCCGAGAGCTATTCCCTATCATAGAAATTGTGAGAATATGAGGATTTGAGCCAGAAAAGTGGAAGAGTAGCCTTTTGCGTAAAGAATAACTATTATGATCTATTATCTTATCGCCATAAATATAATTGCCTATTCTTTTATGTGGCTTGATAAGCTCAAGTCGATCTACAAGTGGTGGCGTATAAGTGAAAAAACCCTTTGGATATTGGCGAGCATCTGAGGAGTATTTGGTATATGGTTAGGCATGCAAGTGCCACTCTATCATAAGGCAGGCAAAAGAATATTTCGATTCTGGATACCGCTCATCGCACTCTTTTGGAGTATGGGAATACTATACTTTATAAAATAAAGTTGATTTCGATGATGAGATAGATATAATTTTACTCAGGAAGAAAATCGGGTATATCTATTGCTCATAAAAATGTATGGATATTTCCAGCTCTTTCTGTTTCTTTTCAGCTAGCTGAAATAGCTATGCTCGTAAGACGTATGCGGAAACGTAGCACTTTCCCCATAATAGAGTCATCTTTAGGATTTGGTAAGATATTATTTTTTCCATAAAGTGAAATTTCATGATTTCCTATCAATTCTCAAGGGTCACTACCGCCTATTGCTATAATATTTGAGTTTAGCTGAAATATTCGATCTACTCGAATACATACTGTAATGAGAGGATTTTTATGCTGATTATGTCCTATATGCTTTGAATCAGGTGACCTACGAGGAGAATTGTGCATGATTAAATTTTAACTATTTTCGTAAAAATGCAAAAAAAAGTTCTCCGCCTCGAACATCCACGATCATCCCATATGGTCGGTGATGGATTCCGAGTTGCCCAATACATCCCTGGATATGGACGAGAAATGTCGAACGACACTTCCCCATTTCTCATGCTCGACTATAATGCTCCATGGAAAATTCCCCCACAAAATGGACATAGACCATGAGTCGGATATCATCCTCATAGGGGATTCGAGACGGTCACGATCGTCTACTCCTGAGAAGTGGAACATCAGGATACTGCCGGACATGGAGGCATCATCGGTCCTGATGAAGTGCAGTGGATGACTGCATGATCAGGACTCCTACACAATGAATTCATGACAGAAAAATTCTCACGCGAATGAGGAATGCAGCATGCTGTACAGCTCTGGGTCAACCTTCTGAGTGAACATAAGATGACTATGCCGAGATATCAAGCTCTTACCCGCGAAAATATACCAGAAGTCGAGTTCGATGGTGGAGTGGTGAGAGTGATAGCAGGGGAATTGAAAATGAAGAATGAAAAATGAAGAATAGAGGAACACAAATGAGTAGCAAAAACATTCTCTCCAGTAGAGCTCTATGATGTAAGATTTGCTATCCCTGATTCTCCTGGGATACAGGGGGTTAGAGGGATTTCTCTAGTCTTCCCAAAGTGATATAATGCTATGGTGCTTATCGTTGAAGGAAGTGTTATTATGAATGAAAAATCTCTCGAAAATGGTGATATAATATTCTTATCGCAGGTGTGAGAAGATATAGATATTGTCTCTGATAATAATGCAAAAGTTCTGGTCATGGCGGGAAAACCTCTGGGTGAAGAAGTTGCAGCATATGGGCCATTTGTCATGAATACAGAAGAAGAAATCCGACAAGCATTCGAAGATTTCCGAAATGGGAAGATGGGAGTAGTAGAGAACTAGTATAGAACTACTAAAAACATGGCCATTACACATTGATTATATAAAATATTGTACATAATAAGAGAACTTAAATTCTAATTTGAAACACAACACTTTGTATTTCACCAAAACATCTTTTCATTGTTAAAGATGGGAAGGTCACTTTCAAGACAAAAAATATAGGAAGATACGAGATAACAAAAACTCGGTAATATTCCCCTAAAAAATCTCCCTTCAAATATGAAGGGAGATTTTTTATTATTCGAGGCTGACCACGGTATCTACAGTACTAGTCATCGCACCAATGAGAGAAGACGTTCCATTATTGTTAAGTACTCGAGTGAGAAATGTAATAACTTTATTTACTCATGTATCATCTGAGAGTTGAAAGTTTATTTTTCAGTTTCATTTATCCATTATTCGAAAGTCTCTTATTTTTGAATTAGACTCTAGCTCAATGAATGCTTGGAGTCTCTCGAATGCTAATAATGGGTTCTCAGGAGTTCACCATCAGAGCATACGATAGAGAAGAGAGGGATCAAAAGATATCCAACCAGTAGCATTATCTGTCTCATCATTTTCTGCATCGATAAGTTGTTGGCGGATAATTCACACATGCTCTCGATTGAGAGAGCTAAGTGGAAGTGACTTGCGCAATAGCTTCTTTCTTCAAGCTTCATTAAATGATAGAGCATACATCCCTCATACAGTATTTCTTGCGGCGGTGTTTCGGCCAAGGATGGGACCAGCGTGAGTGTTCATATAAATATATAATATGTATATTTACTATAAAGTCAATATCTATATTTTTCTTACTGGCGCTATCTCGACATTCATCTTCTTGATCCCTGTCCCAGAGAATGCTATATCAGCGACAGATCAGGAGATAGATACTATCGTGCCAATACCATACTGCGCATGTTCGAGTCGATCTCCGAGAGAGAAGTCACTCGCAGAGTTTTTTACTTTCGTGGATTTTGGCAGGGATGGAGAAAGAGTCGATCCCGCTCATGAAAAGAGGGTGTTCATACTCGAAAATCCAGATCCTCCATTTCCAAATATACTCTGTGCGCTTCCTCTTTTTTCTTCTACTTGTATATATTCTGCTGGTATTTCTTTCACAAATCTACTCTTCGGATTCGCACTATAATTTCCGAAAGTATATCGTTCATGGGCTCGTGAAATATGGAGATGTAGCTTTGCTCGGGTAATTGCGACATACATGAGTCGACGTTCTTCCTCTATCTCTCTCGCATCCATAAGTGTTCGCGAGTGTGGGAATATCCCCTCCTCAGCTCATGCGATGAATACATGTGGGAACTCGAGTCACTTCGAGAGATGGATCGTCATAAGTGATACGGTGCCATCGCCATCATGTGCTGTCTTTTCCCCATTTCTATCTTGATCCGTGATAAGTGCGATATCTTCGAGAAAGAGCGCGATATTCTCAGGATAGAGAAGACCATCATAGCGGGATGCCATATTCATGAATTCATCGAGATTTTCTTTTTTTCCTTCGAATTCATCTTCACTATATTCTCATTTTAGATATTCTTCGTAGTTCGTACGATTGATGATCCCTTGCATGAGAGTTGCGACGGATTCGGTTTTGGATAGGTTGCGGAGGATGTGATATATCATGACAAATGATTTGATTCCATTGGCTCATATACCAGAGAGTGATTCGACGATCATCGGTTCTTCTGAAATTTGAGCGATATTCATATGCTCTCGATCCATGATTTCTATAAGGTTTTCGAGGGATTTCTCTCCGATCTTTCGACTCGGCACATTGATGATTCGCTTGAGGGAGAGAGTATCTTCAGGATTGTAGATGAGGCGGATATAGGCGAGGATATCCTTTATCTCCTTTCGTTCATAGAATTTTACTCCTCAGTAGATACGATAAGGGATATTTTTGCGAATGAGAGACTCTTCTATGAGTCGAGATTGTCCATTCGTTCTATAGAGTATAGCAAAATGAGAATAGGTAATATCTCATCCTTGTTCTTTCGTATCACGGATGGTTGTCGTGATCAGTTCCGCCTCATGCTTCTCATCGAGTCCTTCGAGGAGGATGATCCTGTCTCCTTCGGGATTCGAAGTGAAGAGCGTCTTCTGCATCTGGTTGGTATTATTTTTTATCACGGCATTTGCAGCTTCGATGATCATCTTGGTCGATCGATAGTTCTCTTCGAGATTGATCACTTTCGCATCAGTATAGTCTTTTTTGAAGTTTAAGATATTCGAGATATCTGCACCACGCCAGCTATAAATCCCTTGCCAATCATCTCATACGACACAAAGATTTCGGGTTTTACTCGCGAGTATCCGGATGATATCATACTGAAGCTGGTTGGTATCTTGGTATTCATCCACCATGAAGTACTGGAATCTGCCATGGAAATACTCGACTACTTCCTCAAAATCAAGCACCTGCCGAAAGAGAAGAAGAAGATCATCGAAATCAAGAGCATTCTCTTTTCGCATTTTTCCGACATAGGCCTTATAGACTTCGAGTACGACGGATCCGAGATAGCTATCGACGGTGGCTGAGTACTCAGTAGGCGTGAGTCACTTCCCTTTTGCTCCTGAGATTAGTCCATGGATACTTCTCGGATTGAACTCTTTCTCATCGACGTTTTGGCTTTTCATGATCTCTTTCACCGTGCGGAGGCAGTCATCGGAGTCATAGATGACGAAGTCTTTCCCATACCCGAGACGATCGACGAACATCCGAAGGAAAAATGCCGCTACTGAGTGGAATGTCCCAATAGTAGGGAGTCCGTGGATGCGAAACGGATTGACGATTTCTGCATTGATCCCGAGTTTTTTCGCGATACGTTCGCGCATCTCCCGGGCAGCCTTATTCGTAAATGTAACACAAAAAATTGCTCTCGGATCGATCCCCTTTTCTTGTATCATATATACTACCCGCTCAGTAACTGTATGGGTTTTTCCTGATCCGGCTCACGCATTGATAAGGAGGGGTCCTTCTATAGTAAGGACGGCTTCGAGTTGTGCAGGATTGAGGTTAGACATGAGAAGAATTTGCAATTAAGAAGTATTTGGATATACTCATATCATGTTCTTTTGAGCAAAGAAGAACACGTTTATCTGTATGGGGCTTGCGTGCAATAATATCCGAAAGGAGTCGTAAGTATAAAACAGAGAGCGAAATACGGAAGAGTCGGCTATACGCTGATAATCCGTATTTTTTTATGTTTTTTCAAAGGTAGAAATAAGAAACAGAAAGCGATCTTTTCCAATAAGTTCTTCTCTGATGTGAACAGCGCAAATCGATTCATCGGAACATATACCAACTATTTCCCATTCATCTGCACCATGTTTCCTTGCATCTTCCGGTGATGCATTCTTGATGAGCTCTATACACGGAAAGAAAACAGAAAATCGAGATGATTTATCCCTTCTTCATTCTTGGACTATAAAATATTCTTCTAGAAAGATGGGGCGTTTTTTCCCTGTAAAAAATGAGAAGATTTTTTTGTATTTTCAGAGAAACAGTAAAATTTCTTTTTTATTGGCATGACTAGGTAATCTCGATGGAAGTTTCTGGATTTTTCTCATGATCGGCAGTATAAAAAAATCTCTTGAAAAGTCGAGACAGAAAAGTTGATTCTGCAACGGAACAGAAAAGTTGAGACAAACTCTTGCAATTCCCTTCCTTTGCGATATACTCGCGGTTAGTACTCTTTTCTTTTTGATCTTTTGGATCTCGTCAAACTTTTTGGTTCGCGTTCGCGCGTGAAACTTCTCGAAAAACTCGTTATCGAAGATACGGTAGTAAAAAATGGTACCGGATTTTTCATACGTGAGCTCTGTCGTGACACCGATGAACAGATCAATGCTGTCCGTCGAGAGCTCATGAACCTCGAACATCTAGGGATACTCAAATCCTATGAGCAAAATAAGAAAAAATTCTATACGATGAATCGTACCTGTCCGATCTATGAACAGATTCGAGACATGTATCTGAAATCTTATAATATCATGATACCGATAAAAGAGTTCTTCAAATGAAGAAAAAATCTTGATCTTGTGACTATATCTGAGGCGATCCTCGATTTTCGTAATGAAACAACGAATAATATCGTCGATATATTTATCATCGGTGAGCTTGATAAGATTGAGTTCAATAATTTTCTCGAAAAGACATTTTTCGGAAAGAAAGTTAAATATGCTATCATGAATATCGATGACTTCACGAATCGTCTCGAATATAATGATAAGCTTGTCCTCTCGATCCTTGCGCAAAAAGGGAATATATTCCTCCGAGATCGGCTCGAGATCGAAGGGACTGTCGATAATAAGCTCAGAGCTATGAAAATGTTCTCAAATGTATAAAAAAACTTCCTTAAGTATAAGGAAGTTTTTTTATGATTTATATTTGAAAGTATCTTTCGAGATAATTTCTTGATTGTAATATCCTTTCGATGACCTTTTTATCTTCTCAGATGGAGAGGTATTTCGGATCTATATCGAGCGAGAAAGGTCCTTCATAGCCTGCCTCTTTCATCCGTATCAGAAGACTCTCGAGTGGCATATCGCCTTCACCAGGAAACATACTGATAGTCTCCTCTGTCTTATCAGAGAGGTATACTAGGCCTATAGTATTACCCAGAAGGGTGAATGTCTTGATAAGGTCGACACCACTTTCAGGTTCTACATTTTCTATAGAAAGAGCCGTATGTTCGGTCATTTTTTTGATCGTTTCGGGTCGAGCATCCCCGTATTCTGATATGATAAAAAGCCAAGTTTTTGGTGGGGCATTGACGATATTGATCGTGATGTTTGGATATTTGGCAGCGAGGGTTTTGAGTCCATCGCCAAACCATTCCTTGTCTCTATCGGTTCTATGTGGTGGGATGAAATTCACGATCTTGATCCCAAGAAGATCGGCAAGTTCGAGGATCTCAGATGATTGCCTTTTGGTCACTTTGCGTGCAGGAGCGCTAATGCTCATGATCGGCATCTCATGGCGGACAGAGAGCATATCGAGGTAGACTGCATCGATCGTATCATAGAGCAAAAAGTCTACAGAAAGATCGATCCCATCACATCCTGACTCTTTTGCGAGGAAAAATATCTTGTCGAGACCATATCCAGTAAGTGAGCGTGTGGAGAGGAGGAACATGTTTTTGAATTAAAAGTTAAAAACACAAGAGAGACCTTATAATTTTACCTTATACTTTCTACAGTATAAGCATACTCTTTTTCTTCTGAATTTCCAAAAATTTCTTATCTTTTCTCGCTATTTATTCGATATTCAGTAAATCGGACCTTTTTATGGTCGATAATATTCTTTATCATAGCTTCGTTTTGATTGAGTCTTGCATTCCCGCTTTTGAGTTCGAGAAATACTATCTCTCTGAGTCTTCATTCAGAGAGTCCGTCGAATATGATATAGTCACATCACTTTCCCGTGAATACCATATCTTTCGGTGCGTATGGGAAGTCTGGAAGTGCTGGAAGGATCTTCTCATAGAGCTCACCGAGGATCTGATTCCGAGATCACTGGATGACAGATCGCTTCATATGCTTTTGCTCGAAGAGTGCGAGTATCCGCATGAGTGCCATGCCGAGTATGAGTCCGAGTATGAGTCCTGAGATGAGCGTGACGATATCCATCGTAAGATTTTAGATACTAGATTTTAGATGATTGATAGAGGGGGCAATCACTATCGATCGCGAGCATTTACGAACGAGATTTCTTGCATTTTATATTTTTCTCTATAGTATCCCTCTATCTTTATAAGTCAATCTATGCTCCGAGTTCTTGCCTCATCCCTTCCGGGTATTCGTGATTCTTTCGTCCGAGTTCTCTCGCTCCAGAAGATCGAAGAGAATGAGATCGCTACGATGTATCGAAAATGAGAATGGATATTCCTCGCGCTCAAAATGCCCCTCTCTCTCGATATCGTCGAGTGGATCGCAGCGACCTATCTTCCTGAGCGAGCGTATTTCCCATATTTTGGATATAGTATCGATATGGTACACGAGATCGGTGATGTGATCGTACCGAATGTATTCCTGCCATATGATATATCTCTCTCTCGTGCAGAAATCACGAAAGAGAATCGAGATACACTTATCCGAGATCCACGATTTCTCGATACTTTCTCTGAGCAAAAGGACTACTATGTCGAAGACTTCGGACTTTCAGTCTGAGGGATCATCGTCGACGAGGCACCAGGGAGTCCCAGTGACGATCTCATGGGCAAGATGATGCTCGCCTACGAGGGGGATGTATATGTGAGTGAGAACTCGACGATAGCCCTAGATGCCGTCATCGATGATCAAGTCCCCTCGCTCATCCTCGCTGGTATCGTCCGAGGGAAGGCTCATCCGAAGCATGAAGGTATGAATCCACAGGATCTCGCTGCAAAAAATATGATCACGACGATAAGGCTTATGGAAGAGGATTAGATATTAAAACGTAATATCGAGATACATAACGATTATTTTTTTCTCTGCAAATTCTTTTTACTTTCCCGACTTCGTCCGATTGCAACCTCGACAGAGCATCTGACAATTTTCAGCATTTGTTTTACCACCCTCATGCCACGGCGTAGTATGATCGGCTTCCATTTCTGAAAGGTCGAAGTGCTTCTGGCAATGAGTACATATTCCTTGTTGTCTCTCATAGGTCTCTCGTTTCATCTTATCGGTAAATGCACGGATACTGAGGAACTTTTCATTTCGAGTAAGTGCGTATTCATAGATCCCCGACTTCTTCGTGACATCTTCATCTTGCATGAGGTGTGTGATTTCTCCTTCGAGTTTCTTGGAGTCATGATGCCCTTCTTTAAAAGTATTATAAAGTAATCCCCAAGCGACTCACTTCATCTCCCGACGATAGTTCGGGAAGACGACTTTCATCCAGTTTATCACATTTTGGAAGTAGAGCCAGAGCTCGTTCGCATTGGGCTTGTGCTGATTTTCTGACATATACTTTTCTATCTCTTCGTTATTGATCCAGCTTATCGCTGTCTCGAGGTAGTCTTGTCGGATAGGTGAACCATTCAGGTAGTCACTCCCGACGCCATATGCAGGACAGCTCGTCCGACTGAAATATCGCTTCGCATCGGTGAGCCACGTTCCCGTATAGATCGCATTGCGGAGTTCCTGATCGGTGAGCTTCTCTCTTGCGATGTTGATCGTCTTGAACCAGTCGAGTTTTTCTCGATCATTTCCTTCACAGAAGTAGACCATGAGCTTGTAGTCGAGTATTTGCTCTTTCTCCACGTCTTCGAGATTATGAAAATACTGGAAGTTGAGTGAGAAGTTCCCCGCGACATATTCGCAGATACTGATAGTCCGTTGTTGCCCATCGAGGACTTCATAGGTATCGTCCGCGTTCTTGACCCAATAAAGCACATTGAGTGGAAAATCCTTGCGAACTGTCTCGATGACCGAGTCTCGCTGCTTGTCCCGATAGACGAATTCTCTCTGATACTTGGGACGGATATTGAGCCGACCACCATATCCCACGACACCATCTTCCTTATCATTTTTATATCCCTCGCCTACTTCTCGGACTGAGACTTCTCGGAGTTCGATATTCATAGGAGAAAAATAAGGGAGTATTATACCTTTTGCAAAAGGCTAAAGCCCCTTGTTGCATTTTCAACAGGATGCTTTAGCTTCCTGTGTTACAGTTTTTTATTTTTGATGATGATTCTACCATAAGTCCTATTTCAATTTACAATTGAGCAACCACCTCTATCTTCTTTGTGAATCTGATAACCAAGTCTTTCAAGTATTTCTTTTGGTGTCGATGCACGAGTGTTGCCGCTCGCTTGCCATATAATCTCGAACTGATCTGGACTATACTTATCTAAAAATGTAATCGGTACTCACATATATCCAGTATAATCCATCGGGACATCCTTTGTGACATTTACATTAATAGCATCATAATTATCATATGTTGGATACTCTTCTGGAGTATATCTCTTGTAGAGAATAAGATCCTCATGTCGTTCTTTATAGTCGAGATTCGTAAACCAACGAACTCACTTCACTCGAATATATTTTTTTCCAGCTTCATCAGTCCGACTCCCAGAGGCATTGAGAGGATAAGAATCAGGTACTCGAAATTCTCTATCTCCACTATGGATACTATGTCCAAACCAAACTTTATTTTGTTGGATAAATGGAAAAAAGTCTTTATAGGTGATAGCATTTTGATTACCTACGATGATGAATTTCTTATCATACTCGAAGAGTTGAGCCACATATTCCCTAAAAAGGGAAAAGGGAGGATTCGTCACAACGATATCTGCCTCCTCGAGCATTTCAATAGATTCAGGACTCCGAAAGTCTCCATTTTGCTTGAGGGGACTTCGAATAGTATCGAGCTTGTTGATCCGACCATCTCCATTGATATCTGCTATGATTTCGAGCTTGTACGATGGCTTATCATCTTCGAAATGAGTTGATATGAGCTTTTTGAGTCCGAGATGTTCAAAATTTTCAGAAAAATATTTCCAAAAATGACTCTCTTCTGGATCATCACAATTACAAAATACTATTTTCCCTTTGAGGTGTTCTTTATAGTTCCCCATCTCTTTCTCTATATCAGAGAGCTGAGTATAGAATTCGTCATTTTTCCCCTTGTTTGCATTGTGGAGATCCTTATTTCAAGATTTCTTTTTAGTTTGGATTGGTTCGGACATAAAAAAGGCGTACTTAGTGGATAAGAACGCCAAAATATCGTATTATTTTTGTACTTTAGCAAGAAGGGACAATGAAGTTCCGTCTCGCTAAAGTACCAATCCGTCTACTCATAGACAAAAATGGGTGGACAACTTTCATTGCCCCATCTTATTTATGAGTAAAAACGGAATGTTGGGACTGATACTTTAGCCCGAGTACTATATGGGAAATGGTAGGAAAGGCAAGAAAAATCCTCTCGGGAGGAGAGGATTTTTCTTGAGAGAGATTATTTTTCTTTTCTTACACCCTTAAATGGAGTTTCATTGGATTTTACATCCATAAATCTTCCATCTGGTCATCTTTTTATCCAGTAACCATTTGAGTGTTCAAATTGAGTTCGATTTCGAACTGCACCATTTCGGTGTCCATCTCACTTAGGCGGATTTGTTGCCATAACTATACAAGATTAGAGAATATATTAATAGGCTTTCAGATTGAAGGTTTTATTGTCTTTGGTAATACAATCTTGTTTTGTTGTTCTAGGAAACCAATAATTCAAAAGAGTTCAAGTTTTATATTCTCTATACAGTATGCCTTAGAGCTGAATCATTCTGAACTGGCACCAATGGTTTTTCCATTTGAGGAAATGATGTGCCATCGATATTCTCCATTTGAGTCTGGATAGATCTCAAATTTTCAACGAGGACTGATTATTGTTTTGCGAATTATAGATGTCATATTTTGTGTAATGTTATTTTTTAGAAGAATATTTTGGTTTCTCTGAAGAGATATATGAATTCAATCATTTTCATTCAATTGCAAATTTCTTCATATTTTCGATATGAGTTGCTCATGCACTTGAATAGGTGTATGTATAGAGTGTCCAACTTCATGAAGCAAATTTAATGATAATGTGGTTATCACCAATTTCATATGCAATAATATTGGAATCTCATCCGCGATTTTTGTAAGGTACCATAAGTTTGCCCATAACCCGAGGCAGGGGATGAAAGTAAAATTTGCAAAACTTATTCGAAACTATATACTGTCATCGCTTTTAGCGAAGTTATAACATTCTCGTCTGAGATTGTATATAGAACTCTTGAATTCTTTTGCGGATTTGAGAGTTTTTATTTTGTGAGAAAGAGCATGTATGATTTTGTGAGTTATAATCCTTGCAATTTTAGCTATTGCATATACAATGTCAAAAGATTTTGCAACAAATAACAACAGTATACTATGGAACGGGCACTTACACGAAAACAAAGAGAGATTCTTGACTTTTATGACTCTTTTATTCAAGACAATAAAAGAGTCCCTAGTTATAGTGAGGCTTGAAAAATACTAAGTCTTGATAGAACGGTTGTATATACACATGTAAAAAATCTTGAAAAAAAATGATATCTTACAGCTTGAGGATGAGATATTCGTATCAACATTGAACAGACGAGTATTCCCTTACTTTGAAGTGTTGCATGTGGTACTCCAATTTCAGTATACGAAGAGTGTTCAGAATATATTGATATACCAAAATCCCTATTGAGACCTTGAGATTCTCTGTATGCATTAAAGGCACGATGAGAAAGCATGATTAATGCAGGTATCAATGATGGAGATATTCTAATCATCCGACAACAATCAGATGTTGATAATTGAGATATTGGTGTAGTTATTGTTGGAGAGTACGCTGATGATGAACAAGTAACTTTGAAACGAGTTTATAAAACTCCGAAAGCTCTTATTTTGAAACCTGAAAATGATGATTTCCCAACACAGATTATTACCTGACCATCAGAAGTAAGAGGGAAACTTGTTTCAGTTATGCGAAATTACTAACTTATCTTTATGACAAAATTACCATTTTCTTTCATCTTATGAGGTTTTATTCTCATATCTATTTTGTTTAGTGGCTTTATAGAAATATCAAGCACAAATAACTCTATTACGATATGATTTAATCGTAGAATTCCCCAAAATGATGTGGTCATATCAAGAATAATAGCGACAGAAAATATCAATAAAAGTGCATTAGAGAAAAGTTTCAATAAATACCTAGAAGACAAAAAGGATAATACAGATAGATGGATGACTCTTATGACAATTCTTTCTACAATTTTTGCAGTTTTCTTTGTATACAGCGGTTTTAAGATAGATAATACAGTCAAGGCTGTTGATGGACATGAAAAACGTATGCGAGATATCCATGAATATACTGTTCAGCTTGAATACTGTATGTCATATATCATCCAAAAGCAATACGGTAAGGCAATTGATGCACTTGAAGTATTAAGAAGAGAGTGATTCGTGTGGAACGATTCATCTAAAAAAAATACCTGTAATTTTTTCTTAGCACACTCTTATTATGAAAGATGAGCAATAGATAAAAGCTATAACGATTTAGTTTTAGCAGTTCAATATATTAATGAGGCAATTACTGATGAATCAGTGAATCCTTTTAAATTAGAGATTATTGCTAAATTTAATGAATTGGATAAAATGAAGTCCTAGATACATTTAACCTAAAATTCATATGAGCAAAAAACAAGTATGGGTATCACCCAATCCTGATGGATGATGGAGAGTGCATAAGCCTTGAGATAAGAGAGACATAGTTCATCTTGATAGAAAAGATGATGCTGTAAATAGGGCAAGAGAAATTGCCAAAAATCAAGCAAATGAATTAAAAATCCAAAATAAAGATTGAAAAATTTCACAATCAAATTCTTATTGAAGAGATCCTTTTCCGCCTAGATGATAGATCTAATTCATAATCATTTTCTTCTTTCCTTCAATCTTTCCATCTCATCCTCTGCAAAATCTTTTGATTTCTCGAAGTATTGAGATATAATTTCGACAAGGAATTAAATCCCCTCCAAACTGTCCCCATATGGGTGCGAGCGTTCGGCATTACCGATAGGAGGGGATTTTCCTATTGTGGCCATATCTGGATATGCTGTTTTTGTTTCCAGAGTTTTTCCATGAATCCGATATCATCAGTATTTCACTCATGGGATCGACGCATACATCCAGC
>JAYWFD010000019.1:0-18063 GCA_043778965.1 Candidatus Altimarinota bacterium | reverse complement strand
GTGAGAAAATACAATACGTCATTCGATATCTTCTACCAAATACTCGATGAATTCATGAGTAGAGAGAAATGGTTATATGCAAGTTAGTTTACTATAAGTTACTCTCTCAAGATACCCTATATGGATCTAAAAAATAAATAAAGCAGAGAAATATCTCTGCTTTATTTATTGACATTCGAATATTTTAATAAAAAATTATTTCGTCTTCTTATTTACATATGCCTGTTGCGCAATGACGAAAAGTGTACCGATAAACCAATAGAGTCCAACTCCGAGTGGAAAAAAGTATGCGCTCACTCCAATGGTGAGTGGAAAAAAGTAGAGCATCATCTTTTTCATCATTTCTGGATCAAGTGCCATCTCTGGTGGAGCTCACTCGACGACTTTCTTTTCTTCTTTTTTTGGTGGAGTTCACTGATATGCAAAAGAGAGTTTTGCTTGTATATACTGAACCAGAGCAAGAGCAATACCAAATATTACTGCGATCACTCCACCAATCTGAAGAAGATTCAGCCCGAGAAAGTGGGCATCTATATTTTTGGGATCAAAATCTGCAAATACACTATAGAGATGATAAAAATTCGATGGATCACTGATGCCTGATATCACCCAGTAGAGTCCTATCAATATCGGCATCTGTATGATAAGTGGAAGACATGACCCCATAGGATTGACTCATTCCTTCTTATAGAGTTCGAGCATTTCCATACCGAGCTTTGCCTGATCATCTTTATATTTTGCTTGAAGATCTTTGATTTTTGGTTGGATCACTTGGAGCTTCTTTTGGCTTTGAAGCATATGATGCTGTGGCACAAGTAAGATAACACGCACGATAAGTGTAATGACAACTATAGCCCACCCAAGAGAATGACCTGGGAGAAAAGTCAAAAGCGCTACAAAAAGATTATAAATAGGATTGTAGACCGTATTTGTGAGAAATGTCCTCACCGCTCATGGTTCATCGATATCAAAAGTCACGGTACGAGTTCAGAATGGTGTCTTTACATTTATGACATATTTTCCGGCTCGACTAGCAAATATTCTTGCAAGCTCATGGAATGAGAGGCTTTCTGTTTTGCCTACATCAATCTTTTTTGGTGTACAAAAACTCGGTGCCGCTTCTCGAATATTCGTAAGTGGCTGAGAATCGATAGTGATGGAAATATCATCACACGGAGATATATCCAAACCTGAAACCGTGTTATTTATCAGAGAAATTTTTGGAATATTGGGTATGACGATACTATCTTTTTCTATCGTGACGAGGATATTCGAAGTAGCATTATTTGTGACTTGTTGTTTTGGGGAAAAATACTGAAAAGACAGAGTAAGGATAAGGGCATAGAGAAGTATGATGGCAAATTTATTCATAGAGTTTTTTTGGGGGCGTACTGGATGTATCAAAATAGGGTATAAACTGATTCTTGAGTAGGAGAAGATCGAGCTTACTCTCCGTGCATGATGCTTCAGAGTGAAATCTGGTGGGCTACGACTCGCTGTGGCGAGCAAGCCAGCAGATCATCTGAAGAAGCAAGTGAGGAAGAGACTCTATCTTGACGAAGTATGAGTATCTCATTGCCACTTCGAGATATTCTTCTTTCAGAAGGGATTTCTAGATCCTGGAGGGATTCAAATGAGTCAAGTACACTTTCAATAGTAAGATTCTCCTGTCATCGTAAGGCAGTAAGTTTTTTGAGGGATGCTATTTTTTCTTGTGTGAGTGACATTTTTCTATATACTAAGTGGGCTCATTATAGAGAAAAATGCCTAAAATCAAGGAAATACATGACCGCCTCTTAAAAAACCCTACCGAATACACAGAAATTCGTCTTCTTATAGCGAAGCGAACTCTTGCATTCTTTATAGCATTTTATTTTACATCGCTTCTCTTCACTATCTGAGGATTTACATTTGGTCCCGTCGGTCTTCGAGTCCTCTCTCAGATCACTTTCCATGCTCATAGCATACTCACTATTGTTATTGGATGGTTTTTTTATGAGTTTTCCGTATATGCCGTCCATATCTATGCGGATGATCATAGATGGATCATCATCGTATGTTTGGCGTTAAGTATTCTTTTTGTTCTCGCAAATCTCTTTGTACATATTTTTGTTTAGTTACTTATGCGTATATATCTTTTTTTTATTTTTACATTCTTTGTTATAGGGCTTTCCAGCTGTAGTCTTCCTGGAACTCTCGATGAATCAGGAGATATCACAGAAAATACTGTTCTCTTTGAAGAGAGTTCTGTGAGTATTCTCGTTCCAAAAAACTGGTCTTGAGCAACAGTATCTGCACTCCCCCTTCCACGATTATGATCCGTAGTAGCAGCTTTCATATCGCCTGATATCAAGTGAGGATTTTCGAATAATCTCGTCATCTTAAAGGATTCACTTGATCGTATCATAACTTCCAAAAAATACAGCGAACTGAACAACATCCAGACGACAAAAAAATATCTCGAATACAAGAAGATCAAAGATATAGACTTCACGTTCTCAGATAGTGAACCTTCTCGGTTATATGTCTTCGAAGCTAGGTACAATGAAACAACTTCGAAGATGCAGTTCATCCAGACGGCTCGTGTGTGCGGAAGCACTGTCTATCTCCTACATTTCACGCTCTCTCTCGATAAGAATTCCGATATCTATAGTAAACTTCTAGAAAGTTTCACGTGTAAGTAGTATTTCAGAAGAGCTTTTTTTGGAATACTTGGGGAAAACGATGTAGACTTCATGCTAGAAGACGAAGAATTGTTTCGCATTCTCGGTTGAATGCTTTCCCGCCCAGCACCGCACACAGAATCATCAAAAAAGTGTGCTTGCAAACAGCAACAAATTCCATAAACTTTCTCATAACTCTATTTATATTCTAAGGCAAATACCATGTCAGAACAACGAATTACAGGCATTCAAAGAAGTAAGCTATCCTTCACGCTACTTGTCGTGGTGACAAGCTCTATGTTTCTCGCATCATGCGGGGGTGGGAGTGAATCATCTGCTGATCCTACTGCCACAACAACTTCTTCTGACAGCTCAACCACCGAAGTTATGGTTAATGCACTGGCCACGGGGACGACAGTGCCAGCTGATAGGATATCCATAAAAGGGAGTACGCCTAGATCACCAACAGATGGAGTTCCTCTACATAGATCTATTGTAGGTACAGAAATATATAATGGTCGCGTCGTCGCAAAACGCGAGTTACTCGTTGGCATGAATGACGGATACAATATAGATACACTGAAAAACATTGCATCAAAACACGGATTTATCGTTGTCGCTGGTTCACAACCGATGTACAAAGTTGATATCTCTTCTTGGACTGGAACACTTGATGCCGCAATGGCTTTGATGGAAGGCAACCCCGAGATTTTTGTTGCAAACGTCAATAAGCAATCACGCCCGAATTCTGGCGACGAGCCTTTAGCTAAGTAAGATATTTCATCTCGCAAAATAGAATCGATAATACTTAACCTAAATATAATTCAGTTTACATTACCATGTTTAATTAATCCTTCTCTCACTTTCCCATATGAAATAGGAGTGACTCTTTCTAAATAAAGCAAATCAAAATCAAAAAACTCCATTTTCGTGGAGTTTTTTGATTTATTATAATTTCTACTTTGCTCGTTCGAGGTACTCTCCTGTTTCTGTATTAAGAACGATCGACTCATCTTGGTTCACGAATCCTGGAACTCGGATCTCAAGTCCTGTCTCAAGCTTCACGATCTTATCGATCTTCCCATCAGCAGTATTACCTGCGACAGATGGTTCTGCTTCGATGACCTTCAGGGTCACCTTCATAGGAAGGACGATACCGATGAATCTCCCTTCGAATGTCTGAAGATCACAGACAAGACCCTCAGTGAGATAGAGTGCGGCATCACCGACATCATCAGCATGGAGTTCGACCGTCTCATAGGTATCCTGATTCATGAATGAATAGGTATCCCCTGCCGCATAGAGGTACTCTGCCTTCGCGCGCTCAAGTACGACATCTTCGAGCTTCTCTTCGCTATCCATAGTACGATCAGTCATATTTCCGACGATGAGATTTTTGAGTCTCATGGCGACATTCGTAGCTCCACGACCACCTCGCTTCATCTCATGTTTGACGACGAGAAGGAGATCATTTCCGATTTTGACGACGGTACCTGGGCGAGCCTTAAGAGCAGTAAGCATAGAAAATAGTATTAGAATTACTTGCCAAGTATAGCGAATATTGGTTTTTTGCAAGTTTTTCTTCCCGCAAAGCAATATCTCACAGGGTATTTCTTATATGTCCCTTCTTTTTTATATTTTATGTATTTGGCTTACTTGTGATGACTTTCTCTTCGAAGTATGAAGCGAGGATTTGGATACCCACATGTTCTCATCCAGCGAAGAAGAGACCAGTACCCACAGAGGCATTGAGAAGGATATATTTCTCTTGTTCTGTAAGCTTGAAGACATCCTGAAGCACATCGATAGATGCTGGAGATTGTTTGAGAAGGAGTTGGATCGAAGAGTTCGTCACGATGGCCTTCCCATACTGATTCGTCATGAAATCTTCCACATCCTGAGTGATCGTCGTGATACCGAGTCCATACTTACGAGCACGTTTCACGAGACCGAAGAGGAACTTCGCACTATCTTCATACTGCATGATATTCCATGCTTCATCGACGACAAGTTGACGTTTTTTCATGCTCGATCTTGCGACATTCCACACATAGTTCAATATGATGTACATGGCGATAGGACGGAGGATCTCATCGAGATCTCGTACAGAGAATACGACCAGTCCATCTTTGAGGTCGACATTCGTCGGTTCCGAGAATACTCCTGCAAATATACCATTGATATACTTATCGAGTCGTTCGACGAGTCACTTCGCACCATCCATAGTTTCAAGTACTGAAACAAAGTCCTTCATGAGAGGGATTTCTTTGCCCTCAGCACTGTCATCTTCCATGGTGATCCCCTTCAAGGAATAGGTCGTGATGAGTCATCGTTCGAGGATTGCTTCCTCACTCGGGGTGATGACTCAGAGCATCAGATGGAGTAGTCCTATCATATTGACGACTGCTCATCGAAGGAGATCCCCTGCATGCGCTTCTGTATCTTTAAGGGTACGTGGAAGATCGAAGGGATTGATACGCTCATTCGAATTGAGATTGATATTGAGGTATGTCCCTCATACGGTCTCGACAAGTGCTCGATACTCATTCTCTGGATCGAGTACGATCACATCTGTTCCGAGCATGAGAGCTCGGAGAATTTCGAGTTTCACAGCAAATGACTTTCCTCATCCTGATTTTGCAAAAACACACATGTTCGCATTTTCTGTCTTAAATCGATCGAATATGATGAGTGAATTGTTATGCGTATTAATCCCATAGAATATACCATCATCTTGAGAGAGCGAATTGGAACTAAAAGGAAAGGTGGTAGAAAGTCCTTTCGTAGAGATATTTCGATAGACATTCACTTCATCACGAGCAAATGGACCCGTCGCAATAAATCACTGTTCTGCACGAAGAAGTGCTTGTTTGGTCAGGATATTTCGACCAGAAAGCATGACATCGAGTGTATTTGATAATCGTCGCATCTCATCTTCACTCTCAGCATATGTCGTTATATAGAGAGAGAAATGATAGTATTTCTCTTGTCATCGCGTAAGAGATACTTGGAGCTCTTCGACATCTTGCATTTGCGCATCCAGATGTGGATCAGCGACGAGTCATTTCTCTCGGTTGATCGCATACTGAGAACGAAGTTGGGTCAGTCGTTTCTTGAGAAATCTATTTACTCGGGAAGAATCAATCGGATAGATAAACATAGAAATATCGAACTTCACATCCCAGTTTATAAGTGGTGAGAGCCAATTCCCTTCGAGCATATCTGGATAAGCATACGTAAAAATAGTACGAATGTAGGTATCTCCTATCTGAAGTTTCTTTGCATCGATTTGCATCATTGCCGGAGCGATCATATCTTTGACAAAAGCAAGTGCTTCTTTGTATTCCTTTTCTGTTGTTTTTAGCTCCTCTGCTTCGGCTTTCGTGAGTTTACGATTTGGATCATCGATTTCTACCAGTAGAGTACTCGGTGTATCTATGATTGGCGAAGTTGTCGAAAGTGTCGAAATAGAGGGATTTTCCCGAGAAATTTCCTGAGGGATAGACTCCACAGAAATGGGTAAGGCGAATGAAGTAGTATCTTCTTTTTTAGGTTCAACAAAAGAGACCGATGGAGATTCGATTCACTCGACATCTCCGGTATAGTTATTTTTTATAAGTTCTGATAAGGGAAGGACAGCCATAAGAGATTAGGTATTTTATGGAGTGGTATGAGATTTTCTTCACCAATTCCATTCTGTTATATTCGTATAGTTCATAGTATCCGGGATGGTACTATTCGTCGATCCAGCTCATGATGCATTGTAGCGAGCAACCAGAAGGGTGATATCATCATATTGTTTATGTTTATACCCCATATGTGCGGAAAGATCTACCGTAATTTGACGGAATATATTTTCTGCTGTTTTTTCATTCGTCTTCATGATTGACTCCACTATTCTATCGATTCCAAAAAGAAGTCAATTTTGTTCTGAATGATACCTCGCTTCCGTGATACCATCTGTATACAGAATCACCACATCTTCTGGCTCAAATCGTATCTGTTGCTCTTTATAAAGCTTCGAAGCATCTCGCATCATACCAAGAGCGACTCATCAGGATTTTATTTTAAATACTTTATTTTCCCTGTGACTATATACTAAGATGAACTCATGTCCCGCTCCTGTATAGTAGAGTGCTTTATCTTTATCATTCCACCTGAGCATGACCGAGCTCATCATCATATTTTGCTTGATTCGTGGTTTGAGAATTCTATTGGTTTCAGCAAGCACTTTTGCACTACTTTCTTCTGAAACGACTATTGCTGAAACCAGTGCATTGACCATCATCATCACAAAACCACTCGGAACTCCATGTCCAGTCACATCGCCGATATACATATAGTAGTTGCTATTTTTCCCTGGGATGATATCTAGGCTATCTCAGCCCACTTCTGAAGCTGAAGCAGCACCGATAGCAAGCTCCAGTGAAGGGACGATCGACTCATCTCATGCGATAGAGTTCTTTTGGATTTCACTCGCGATTTCGACTTCAGACCGGAGTTTGCGACCATCACGAAGTTCTTGTTTGAAAACGCGAAGAATTTGGAGTGATTTGATAAAAAATGATATAACATTATTCATTCCCTTACTCCATGTATCTGCTACAAGATCTGGTTCTTCGTCAATACCTGTCATAAAACGAGAGATATTTTTATTGAGTTGTTGTATCGGTCTCACGTATGCTTTATATACTATAAAATACACCATCGGAAGCCCTATAAGGATAAATATTCCTGATACGATAGGACCTCATTTCACCATATTCTTAAATGGTCACACATCACCAAATCCCAGGAGGATAAACCCCTGGAGGATAAAGATAATAGAGATGAGGACCGGAAGAAGCCGGTGAAGGAATTTCATTATGAAGTGGGTGATAGTGGGTCAGTGACTGGTGGATTCGGGAGTGTATCTTCTTCTCGGACGATACCCATACGGGCCTCGATTTCCATATCGACATACTCTTTCTTCCGTCCGTACATTTTTCGAGAATATTCTTTTATGATCTTTGATACCTCAGCGTTCTTATATGTATTATCCCATATAGTTTTGAGATCAAATGGTCGTGTTGTCGCATTATCTATATTGAGCTTACAGTAGGTTGTGAAGTTCGCTATTCCGATGATATCTTGCTGGGAGAGGACTGGAGCATACTCTTTTTCGAGATACTCCGCATCTTCTGCCCCAACTTTAAATGACATGATGGTTCCTGCATTTCCGAATACGGCATCTTTGATCGATGGTTTTCCTCATTTGCCTTGTTTATCCCCGGAGCCTCAGATCTGTGCGATAAACTGGTGAGCCATGATAAGTGCGAGCCTATACTTACGAGCTTCTGAGAGGATTTCTCCGAATGTATCCGTGGCAAAATTCTGGAATTCATCCACATAGAGAAAAAAGTCTTTTCTTTGATCTTCTGGTATATCCGCACGAGACATCGCTGCCATATTGATCTTAGAAACCATTATCAGTCCGAGAAGTTGAGCATTGAGGTCACCGATTTTTCCCTTTGAAAGATTCACCATAAGTACTTTTTGTTCATCCATCACTTTTCTGATATTGAAAGCAGATTTTGTCTGACCGATGATATTTCGCATCGTTGCATTTGTGATGAATGGTCCGAATTTTGCTGAGAAAAATGGTATCATCTCTTGCTTCTCACGATCGCCTGTCTGAGCATATTCATGATCCCAAAATGCTTTTACCATAACGTTTTTAATCTTTGAGGTCTTATACTTCATAAATGCTTCATCGACGAAAAGACGCGGAACATCGATAAGGGTTCATCCTTCTTCTTCATCGTCCATAAGAGTCAGGCACCCGTTTCGGAAATAATGCTGGATACGCGGGCCAAATACTTCATCGCCATACATCTTGATGAATATCGATGTCGCATCGAGAGCGGCACGATCTTTTTCGATCGTACGAAGATTTGACTCTGTCGAGATCAGATCGAGCATATTGAGCCCCATAGGACGTTCATAGTCAGCAGGATCGAATATGATCATATCTTTCGCTCGTTCTTTTGGGGTGAATGCCACGATATCTTCGACGAGATCACCATGTGGATCGATGACACAGAGGCCTTCATTGTTCCAAAGATCTTGACGTGCAAGATATCCTATAAATACCGACTTACCTCATCCTGATTTACCAATAATATAATGGTGACGTCCACGATCTTTTTTCGCAAAGTATATCGGCTGTTTATTATTTCGATATTCATTCCATCCCATGAGGACACCATCTTTATAGAGAGGGAACCCTTGGAGCTTTCGATGTTCATCGATCTGAATCGGTGTCTTTCACTCATCCAGAGGACGTCCGATATTCTCACCTTCTTTCGACACTTCTATGATACTTCCATCAAGAAGCAGGAGGTTTTTATTTCCATCACGAAGGAGATTTTTATTTTTATCGACTTGCAGGAGTGAGCCATCAGTCGTATAGATACTTCCATTGATATCACGTTTATAGTCTTTCATGATCAGTGGTTCCTTTGGAAATCGGAGATTCTGCGGAGGAGAGAGCATCTTATATTCGAGCCAGGAAATAATCGGAGACTTATTGTAGTTGATGTCCGGGAAGTGATAGAGCGTAGAGAGTTCATCGCAAGAGAAGCAGCTGATATTTTGGAGTATACCGATTAATCTATATTGGTACGCGAAGTAGCGAAGTGGTGAGAAGATAAATCTCATTGTATCTTCGATAAGTTGGGGATTACCGAGTTGGTTATTGTACTCATCTGTGAATATCGACGTCGCCGCGACAAGATTCTGAAGGGCACTTCGTGCAGATGATCCCGTATCAGAAGATACCAGGATGCGTATAGAAGACTGGAATCCCGGTTGGCCAGCAGACTCTCCTACCATTTTATGAGATTCCGTTTCTGCCTGATTGAATATCTTATATGAATCCCCAGAACTAGCTCATGGTGCATTTGAACCTGATGGATCTTGCTCATTTTTTATAAATCGATAGAGAAGCCATGAGATCGGGGCGACGAGAAACTTAAAAGCGGAAACGAATATTCCTGCTTTAAATCATTTTTTATATTCTCACTTAGCGACCATACCAGCCGCTTTCTTCGCTTTTCGATTCCAGCTTTGCCCCAGTGGCTTCATGACAAGTTGTATTACTGCGACATCTGTCTTTTTAAGCGATCAAAAATTATTGGTAAAAGTCGAAAGTGGATCATCCTCAAAGTATTTATATGTTTTAAGAGGGAATACATCATCTGTAACTTTCCCTATAGAAGCTGCTTGCATCGTAAAACCAAGGGGTTTGATCTCTGGAAAATCTTTTCTTGCGATCAATTTGACTTCTGCATCAGGATAGTTCGATGTAATCTGTTGGATGATAAGGCTGATATGTTCTCTATATCCAACAGCATAAAAATGTACCATCCCATCATGAAACATGAGTTCCAGTGATATCTTCGCATGGCGAAATATATAGTTCGTAATCGTATCAAAGGCACTCGACTGTGTAAGATTATGTACACTCTTGTAGAAGACTGTCATGATGCCGACTTTTTCTTTAAAGTCTTTTTTTGTTTCACGCTCTTTATCAAGTTTTGAATCAGCTCTAGGAAGCGTGACCTTCATGTACATCAGACGTCCTGACATGAGTATTTCATACCCAAGGCGGATAACCTTCAGTGATATCCATGCGATGATGATAAATGCGATGATCGTCACGATATTTTGTATAACATACATCACTCCTTCTAGCAATCCCTTCATGCTCGAAGTTTCCTTTTCTGCTTTGGTAGCAGCTTGTATCTGTATAGCCGATACTTGTGAGATAAAAGAAAAAAAGATTCAAATACAGATGAAAAATAGACGATTCATTATATACATGGAGTGCGATAATTTGGTGAGATCCTTCGTATAGTAGCAGAATTCTTAAACGAGAGCAAACATTAGAACATTTTTCTTCTTTACAGAAAGGAGAAAAGTGGTGGAAAGAATAATAAATATCTTATAATATAAAAATATGATTCCACAATATGCAACTTCCGGAGAAAAGTTTGCGAGAGTCTAGAAAAACTATATCATTTTTATAAATATTGAAGTTTTATATGACAGTATGCCTCTACCTGATAAATTTTATCTATGCAAAAACTCTTCTCATCCTCTCTTGCCGGTATCAGTGGAAATCTCGTAGAAGTCGAGGTTGATGTCGTCACTGGTATGGGGAACTTCACGATCGTATGACTCGGGGATACCGCGGTGCAAGAGAGTCGTGAACGAGTCCGAAGCGCTCTGAAAAACTCTGGATTCCCCTTCCCTGGTGGAGCACGCATCACAGTGAACCTCGCACCAGCAGACCTGAAGAAAAAATGACCCATATATGACCTTCCTATAGCACTCTGAATACTCGGAAAAGAATATGACTTTGATGAAGCGATAGTATCATCATCGCTCTTTCTCTGAGAACTCGCTCTCGATGGCATCATCAGGCCGATCCAGTGAGCTCTCCCTGCCACGATACTCGCACGTGAGCTTGGCTATAAATATATATTCCTTCCTGAAGCCAACGTACCTGAAGCTTCTGTGATTCCAGATATCGACGTCATCGCAGTGAAGACCCTGAAAGATGTCATCGATATGCTTACCGGCGTCAAAAACCTCGAAAAGAGCATAAAACTCGATATATCGACACTTCCACGTTCGACGATGACGATCGACTTCTCATCGATCCATGGTCAAGAACAAGCAAAAAGGGCACTCATCATATCGGCAGCATGAGGGCACAATATCATCATGCAGTGACCCCCATGAAGTGGAAAGACGATGCTCGCAAAAGCTCTTGCTGGTATACTTCCCGCTATGGAAACAGAGGAGCAGATCGAGCTCTCAAAGATATACTCAGTCGCCGGACTCCTCACGAGAGATATACCGATGATCACCGAGCGTCCATTTCGCATCATACACCATACAGCGAGTGAGGCTTCGATCATCGGATGAGGTCGGGATGCGAGACCCTGAGAGATCTCTCTCGCACATAAGTGAGTTCTCTTTCTTGATGAATTTCTCGAATTCGATAAGTCTCTCCTTGAGACCCTGAGACAACCCCTCGAAGATGGAGAGATCACGATCAATCGGGTAAATATGAGCTGCAGATATCCTTGTCGTTTCTCTCTTGTATGAGCCATGAACCCCTGTCCATGTGGATATATGGGTGATCCTGAGAAATCTTGTACTTGTAGCCCTATGGCAATCGAACGATATCGCTCACGTCTCTCTGGCCCGATCCTCGATCGTATGGATATATTCATCCAGGTGCCTCGTGTGAAAATCGGTGAACTCGAAAACAAGAAAAACCAGATGACAACAAAAGAAATCATACATATCGTTGAGATAGCCAGACTCACCCAGAAAGAACGTTTTTCTTGAACAAAGATCCATAGAAATGCTGAAATGTCGAATGTCGATATCGACAACTTCGCCAAAATATCAGACGAGGCACGAAAGATCGCCATAACTTCGACAGAGAGACTCCATCTGTCGACACGTGTCTACTATAGGATACTCCGTGTCGCTCGTACTATAGCGGATATAGGATGATCGACAACTGTCGAAGTACCACATATTCTAGAAGCACTCTCATATAGAGGGTCTTAGTGATCCCTGCATTCGCGCAAAAAGTATAATTTCATAAAACTCGAATCCCTCTTTAATCATAGCAATACGTGTCTAAAATACTCTTTATAAATCCTATACCCGTAGACATACATATCTTTCTTTTAGAAGAAGGTACGACTCTCGAAGAGATCATCATACCAAAATGAGATGACTTCTCAGCATTCCCTGGCGAACTTGTCGAACTTGTCGATCTATACAGTATAGAAGAGATTTGGTGCATCTGTGGTCCGGGGGCATTCACTCGCATGCGTATAGTCACGCTCACGCTCAATACCTTAAAACTTACGAGAAAAATAAGTATCAAATGATGTCATTTTTTTGAATTGATCGACAATGAAATACCTATACTAAGGGCAAATGATAGGGAATACATCACCCGTGTCTGACATGGCGATATATCACTGATTTTGAAAGAAAATATCTCAAGCGGAACGTACCGGTGATACTGAGAAAAAAATGATTTTACAGATACAAAAGTTCTTATACAATATAAAGAAGATTCTCACTCCATCGATACCCTATTTCATAGTATTCCCCTCTCTCAGACTCTCACTCCTATATATCTGAAAGATCCCCATATCACATGGTCAAAAAAGAACACATCTCCCTCCTAAAAGAAAATGAGCAAGTCATGATGACGCTCCATCGTCACTGGATTATTCTCATCTTCCACTTCCTATACTTTCTTGCACTATTCATAAGTACTTGGGTACTCATAAGCTATAGGATAGCGATCATGGATATTATCGGTGGATCACTCTACTGGTGAGGACTTACGATATATTGGATCATGTTTTTGACATTTATCCTGATCGATTGGATCAATGATGAACTCGATATTATCATCATCACCGACTCTCGTGTCATCAGTATAGAGCAGCTTTCTGCTCTCTCTCGAAATGTCACTGAGTGCTCGCTCGATCGCGTACAAGAAGTGAACGCTCATACTTCAGGGATATTTCAGACTATTTTTAAATTCGGTGATGTCCATATACGGACTGCGAGTGAGACATCGAACATGATCGTGAAATATGCCCCTGATCCGATCGAGAATTCTCGTAGAATCAATAATATCATCCAAGAATATCGCGAGCATAATTCGGTGGAACTGAAGGTGATCGAAAAATCTGGAGTATAAATTTGCTATAGTCTCATATTTTCATATAATGAGATTCATTCTCATATAATATATCCTTTCTTTCCATTCATTATAAAGATAGTATAATTTTATGTGGCTTTACTCTTATTTTTTTCTCTATGCTAGACTCTCGAAAATCTTACGATCTCATCATCATCGGCGCCGGCTCTGCAGGACTCCCTGCTGGTATGTACGCGAGCAGATACAAGATCGATAATGTGATCATCGGTGAACTCCCAGGTGGTGCACTCGCGACTTCTCACTGTGTCGAGAACTGGCCATGAGTCCTCTCGGCTCCTGGTGGAGAGATCATGGATAGTTTCCTTCGACATGCGGAAGCTGCTGGATCGACACTCATACAAGATTGTGTCGAAGTAGTGTCGAAGATTGGCGAAAATCACTTCGAGATCCAGACGATAAAGTGAGATACCTATGAGGCAAAACGGGTTATACTCGCCACAGGAAATGAGTACAAAAAACTGGGCGCACCTGGCGAAATGGAATTCTACGGACAAGGGGTTTCCTATTGCGCAACGTGTGATGGCAACTTCTATAAAGGTCTCACTGTCGCAGTTGTCGGAGGTGGCAATACTGCGATCACGGAAGCCCTCTATCTAGCGGATATATGTACTCATGTCCATATCCTCATCCGTGGTGAGCGATCTCGGGCAGAAGATATCTGGATCGAGAAGGCGAAAGAGCGAAAAAATATCACATTTCACTATAACACGAAACCTCTCGAAATACTCGGGAATATGATGTGAGTCACTGGAATCAGGGTTTCTATCACTCCTACTGTCGATTCCGTCATTGCGAAAAATGAAGCAATCCAGAATTCCAGTGTTCCTGTCATTTCTGAGAATACAGCAATCCAGCCAATAAAAGAAGAAATCATCCCTCTCGACGGAGTATTCGTCGCCATCGGATCTTCGCCATTCACGAAGATCGTCGACGGGATGAACCCAGAGAAAGATCCTGAAGGTTGCCTCATCGTCGACAAACGCCAAGAAACGACCGTGAAGGGACTCTATGCTGCGGGTGATGTGACGACCAATAGCAATAAGTTCCGTCAGACCATCATGAGTGCTGCTGAAGGGTGTCTCGCGGCGAATAGTATACATGAGGATATGCTCAGATTGGGACATTAATTTGCGATTTCACCAAAATCAATATACTTTATGAAAGGTATATTGATTTTTATTAGAGAAGAACACTCGCTCCAAAATATGGCAAACGCAAATCTCACAAACGCAAAAAAAGCAAAGAACGATGAGTTCTATACGCAGTATCGCGATATAGAAAAAGAGGTACAAGCATACATTGATTATAATCCTAATGTTTTTCGGAATAAGGTTGTCTACTCTAATTGTGATGATCCTTTTGAAAGCAACTTTTTCCGTTATTTTGTACTCAATTTTAATCGCCTCGGGCTCAAAAAATTGATTACTACAAGCTACAAACCTTCACCTATTGCAAATACACAACTCGAGTTATTTGGTGATGATAAAACAGTTCAACCTAAGAAAGGGCGTCCCAAAGTTACCGCTAACAAATTCATCATCAATGAAGTAAGTGGTGTAGATGGTAGTAGATCTTTTAGCCTCAAAGATATTGCTGAGAAACTAAAAGCTAACAAAAATAACGAATGGTCACCTCTTGACGATAATGGGGATTTTCGAAATGAGGAATGTATTGAACTTCTCAAGCAGTCAGATATTGTTGTAACCAATCCCCCATTTTCACTTTTTAGAGAATTTTTAAAACAAATTATTGATTATAAAAAACAGTTTCTCATAATAGGAAATATGAATGCGATTACATACAAAGAGATATTTCCTTTAATAAAAAATAACGAAATGTGGTTAGGTGCCACAGGTAATGGAAGTGATATGGTGTTTGCTGTTCCTGAAGGTGCAGAAGTTGCTGATAATGACAGACAAAAAGCTGCTCGACTTGGCTATATCGGTGATTATACAAGGCTTGGAAATTCGTGCTGGTTTACAAATTTTGACCATGGAAAGCGTCATCAACCATTACCGCTCATGACGATGAAAGATAATCTGAAATATAGTAAACATAAGGAGATAAAAGAGGAAGAATCATATACTCACTATGATAATTATGATGCTATAGAGGTACCATTTACTGATGCTATTCCGAGTGACTATGATGGAGTTATGGGCGTACCTATTAGTTTTCTTAGCAAACATAGTCCTGAGCAATTTGAGATTATCGGTGCTACAGAAAGTGAAGGAAGGGGATTTTCTCAAGGATTATGGAACGAGATGAGTAAAGTATCACAGCCACTAATTAGAAATGAAAGAGTCTATAAACGTATATTTATCAAGCATAAAAAATAACTATGAAAACTAATCTCCGAATCGATATTACTATCCGTGATATATGTGAAGGTTTCGTCTACAACGAGCTCGAAGGGAAGGGACTTTTCGGTCTCTCGGGTCGGCTCACGATCCAGCCAGAGTATCAGCGCAACTATATCTACGCCGATGGGAAGCGTGATGTGGCAGTGATCGAGTCAATCCTCAAGTGATACCCTCTCGGTCTCATATATCTCAACAAAGTGAGTGAGGATAATCTCGAAGTATTAGACTGACAACAGCGTATCACGAGTATCGGTCGCTATGTGACCAATAAATTTGCCGTGAAAGATGCAAATGGTATGGAGCAGAATTTCGGTAGTATCGCAAGCGATAAACAAACGAAAATCCTCGATACAAAACTCCTCATCTACGAATGCGAAGGGACAGAAAGTGAGATCAAAGAGTGGTTCAAGACGATCAATATCGCCTGAGTCCCTCTGAATGAACAAGAACTCCTCAATGCGGTATTTTCTGGACCATTTGTCACACTCGCTAAATCAGAATTCAGCAATAGCCAAAACTCTAATATCCAAAAATGGAGTGCGTATGTCTCAGGAAGTGCTCTACGACAAGATTTTCTCGCTTGTGCACACAGCTGGGTAAGTAAGGGAAATATCAGTAACTATATGGCACGTCATAGAGGCGATACAAATATCACAGAGCTAAAAACATATTTCAATACGGTGATTGACTGGGTTTCTGGTGTATTTACCGATGTCGAGAGTGAGATGCGAGGTCTTGAATGGTGAAGACTCTACGAAACATATCACTCCACTGCTTATAATCCAAGCAAAGTATCAGAAGAAGTTCGCAAACTCTACGGTGACTCGTATATCAAGAATCGTAAGGGTATTTTCGAGTATATTCTCGGTGGTTCGACTGATACGAAACTTCTCGAAGTGCGTATATTTGATGAAGCAACGAAAAAATCAGCATATACGAGACAAACGAGCGAAGCTGAAAGCAAAAATATCTCAAATTGTCCGCATTGTGCTATGGGACATGAGGCAAATAAGAGTAAAATCTGGAGTCTTGGTGATATGGATGCCGACCATGTATCTGCTTGGAGTAAGGGAGGTGCAACTGATATGAAAAACTGTGAAATACTCTGCAAGACACATAATCGAGCGAAAGGAAATCGGTAAAACTATAACTTCTTACTCTTATGTCACCCCAAATAGATATCTTCTCTTCTCGCTTCCTTGCCCACCCCCATCGCCACCCCGATATCGCATGGGAGGATGTCGAAGCACGACTTCTCGCCAACCCAGACAAGCTCGCCATCCTCGAAAACATGGAAGCGACATGAGGAGAACCCGATGTCGTCTGACCTGTCGAAGCAAGTGGCGAATATACCTTCATGGACTGCTCGCCCGAGAGTCCTGTAGGTCGACGCAGTCTCTGCTATGACCGAGCTGCCCTCGACGCTCGCAAGGATAATAAGCCGAAAAATAGTGTCGAAGATATGGCAAAAGATATCGGGATTACCCTCCTTACAGAAGAAGAGTATCGGAAACTTCAGACCTTCGACAACTTCGACATGAAGACATCGTCATGGATAGCCACACCCGAAAATGTACGAAAGCTCGAAGGGGCACTCTTCGGCGATAGACGCTATGATCGAGTATTCACGTATCACAATGGGGCTGACTCGTACTATGCCGCACGAGGGTTTCGTGGGAAAGTAATGTTATAGTATCTATTTCTCCCCTGCGAGCGTCTTCTCCTCCGCTTCTTTCTCTCGTCTAATCTTTTGGATATCTTTGGCGGGCGGGAGATTCTCGGGAGTGATACCGCTTTTTATGAGGAATTCTCGGACTCATAAGTTATTTTTCACATGTTCTTCAGTAATATTCCCTTCACCTTGAAGGGATTTTTTCTCCCGGAGATTATGATTAGTCACTTCAGCGGCAAGGTCTTTTGCCTTCAGGAGTACCGTCGGGAGGAAATCTGCAAGGGAACGCTCTTCATCGATTCCGAGCTTATGTTTCATCTCTTTGGTCGTATTCCCACCGAAGAGTGTAGCATCTCACTTGCTTCGGATACGAGCCATCCCCATACCATCGACTCCACGCTCGAAGGCGAGTCCGGTGAGCTCTTTTTCTGTCTGTGTAAGCTTCTCTCGGACATGGATCCGTTCGAAGTCGAGAAGTTTCTTTTCGACGAGTTCCTGTTTACGAGTCTGCACGGCGAAATACGCCTGAGCAAAAGCGATCTCTTGCTTTCGTGG